>JAIRLQ010000551.1 GCA_031259345.1 Treponema sp. | reverse complement strand
TCATCTTCAGTTCCTGGCGGAGATAAGCCTGCTTTTTAAGAGCGCGGAAAAACGGCAGGAAATCCTTCCTGCCGCATCGGCTGAGGAAATTCTCAAGATCTTGTCGGAATAAACTCCGCCTGCCAGTAACATACCCGCCGCGCAGGCGGACGGGGCTGTCCGAAAAGTAAGTTTTTCAACCTTTTTGAAAAACTTGTTCGGGCTTTAGCCCGAGGACAGCTTCCTTAGTGCGAATCAGCGCCGCCCTATTTCTTCTTTCAATTACTGAAGTTTCTGTAAGGCCTGGGTAGCCAGGCTGCGGTAGTTGGAAAAATTCCATACAGGGAGTTGTTGAACCCGCAGCAGTTCCGTGCGGGCGGCCGCCTTGCCTATATCGCCCAGCGCGGGAATAATGGCCCTGGCGGTAACTCCATCCTCGTTGGTAAAAGTCCCGGAACGCTGGCGTTCGGTTAGCTCCCGCAAATAACTGCTTAAAAGCTCGACCGCCTCGTCAGAGGCCAGGGCTTTAAGGGCGTCGATAACATAAAGCCGCTCTTGTCTGTCCACGCCCCTATTGCTGTAGGATTTATCGATGCTCGCGTATACGCTTGAGTCCTGGGTTCCGCAGCGGCGTATTACGGTAAGGGCCAGTTTACGCATGGCCGCCAGTTCCCTCTGCTGCAAGGGCACATTGGTTGATACCTTCCAGCCTTCGGCCAGTGCGGCCACGGCAACCGCCCCTTTCTTGTCGTCCGGGGAGGAAGATCGTTCGCTGGTTTTTAGCGCCATGTGTTTAATATCATAGGTATAGCCGGGGCTGCCGATAACTTCCAGAAGGGGCTCGGTGGGATCCTCCATAATATTGGGCAGGGAAATTTCGGCCTGGCTTTTGATCCTGCCCGCGTACCAGCCGGTAGAAACAAAGAATACCGGGAGATACCCTGTAGGATCTTTGTAGTTTTCCAGGGAGATAATGGCGCCGTAGATAATGCGTTCCGCCCGCTCACGGGAGTCCCTGTCCGACTGGGGCTGGGCGTTCCAGTCTTTAACAAGCTGTACTACCTGGGGAAGAAACGCTTTGTCGGTATCCGCTTTTCCCAGGGCGATAAGAGCCTCGGCCTTTACCAGGGGATTGGGGAACGATTCCACCACCTTCCAAAGATCCGCCGCCGAGGCGTTGTATTTCGCTTCCCCCAGTTTGGAGGCCAGAATCCTGGCGCAGGAATCGGCGGCTGTCCGTTCACTGAGGGTTGTAACGTCGGGGTATTCCACAATAAGCCGGGTTAGGGCTTTTGCGTAAAATTCTTCAGCCCCGGCATAATTGCCCTGTTCAACATTCTGTACAAAAATAAGCTGTTCGGCTACAGTGGCGGCTCTGTCAAACTCATCGGACCACATGGCCAATTCCTCAGACTGAGCGAAAAGGGCCATCCCGGTAAAACTCAACAAAATAAACGATATAAAGCGTTTCATAGTAATTATATTATGATATAATAGTAGAATATTTACAATAGAGACTTTCCCAAAACTTCAGTTTTTGGGAAAGTCTCATATAGAGTTGTTTAAAAACTTCAATTTTTAAACTGGCTCAAGGAGTTTTCTTTGAAAGTAAAAGGCCCCCATATACTGGACGATTCCGGCAGAATACTCATGCTCCGGGGATGTAACCTTGGAGGAAGCTCCAAACTGCCTGCCGCACCGGAGGCTGCCCGGAGCCAGGGGCCGGATTCTCTTAAAAACCCCGGGGGTGTTTCCTTTGTGGGAAGGCCCTTCCCCCTGGAAGAAGCTGAATGGCGTTTCAGGCAGCTCCGTTCCTGGGGTTTTACGTTTTGCAGGTTTGTCATCACCTGGGAAGCCCTTGAGCATGCCGGGCCGGGCATTTACGACGAAGCGTATCTGGCGTATCTGCGCAAGCTTCTTTTAATCGCCGGGCAGGAGGGGGTTTCTGTTTTTATAGATCCCCACCAGGATGTGTGGAGCCGCTGGACGGGCGGCGATGGCGCTCCTGCCTGGACGCTTGAAAAACTGGGCTTTGATTTGGACAAACTTGACGACTCCGGCGCGGCGCTGACCCCCCAGCATTATCCCCGGCTTAACCGGGGGAAGCCGCTGCCCCGGATGCGCTGGCCGGTAAACTACAACCGCTATGCCGCCGCCACTATGTTTACCCTGTTTTTTGCCGGGAATACCTATGCCGGAGATTGCAAAATCGAAGGCCAAAGCGCCCAGGACTTTCTTCAGGAACGCTACATCGCCGCCATGCGCCATTGTTTCAGGCGGCTTAAAAACTGCAAATCCATTGTGGGCTGGGGGGCCATGAACGAACCCCATCCGGGCTTTGCGGGCTACACCGATCTTTCGGGGCTTGAAAATTTTGCCGTCAGTTCGGGGCCCATGCCATCCCCCTTCGAGGCTATGGCGGCGGCTTCGGGGCATACCGTCAAAATTGGCGTGTACCGGCCCTGGCTTAAAAAGCCCCTCCGTACCGGCAGCGCGGTCATCAACCCCCAAGGGCTCTCCCTTTTTAGGGAAGGATTTTCCTGCCCCTGGAAAGAAGCGGGGGTATGGGGGGAAGAAGGCGGTGAGGCGGTCCTTCTTAAAAAAGATCACTTTGCCCTTTACCGGGGAAAGAGCGTTCGCTTTGCTGATGACTTCCTAAAGCCTTTTATCAAAAGCTTTATCGAAAAAATGAGGGAGGCCGGCAGGCCCGCCCTTTTCTTTATCGAAGGCCTTCCAAATGGGAGCCACCCAAGCTGGGCGAAAGAGGACGGCGAAGGGGTGGTGAACGCCTTTCATCACTACGACGGTCCTACCCTCTTTTTTAAGAAATATAATCCCTTTTTTACGGCAGATCAGCTTTCGGGGCGTATTATTCTCGGCCGCAAAAAAGTCGCCGCCTTTTACAGCGCCTGCCTTGGCAAAGCCCGGGAGTGGACAAACGAGCACATGGGCGGCATGCCTTGCCTGCTTGGGGAATTTGGGCTCCCGTTTGACATGAACAAGGGCAGGGCCTACCAAAACGGCGACTATAGCCGTCACGAGGAAGCCCTTTCGGCATACTACGACGGCATCGACAAAAACCTGCTTCATTCTACAATTTGGGACTATACCGCGGATAACACCCACCAGGCCGGGGACGGCTGGAACGGCGAGGATCTTTCCATTATATACAACGGCGAAGGCCGGGCAAAAGCGGGATGGCTGCGTCCTTACCCCTTGGCAACAGCGGGAACTCCTATCGCTTTAAGCTGGGACAGAAAGGCGGGTATTTTCCGCTACCGCTTCAAGGCCGACGGCGGCATTAATGAGCCTACGGAAATCTTTGCCCCCACCGAATGTTTAGGCAAAACGCCTGACATTATAATCACCCCAAAAGACAAAGTTCCTTCCCGCTCTGAACATAAAAGTGAAGAAAACCGCATTTTAATTTACGTGGAAAATTTTTACGATGAAATAGAAGTAACCGTTAAGCGGAGCCGGCAGTTTGTTGCGCTTCGCGCGTAAAACCTACAAGCGCAACAGCCCCCCCCTTACCTTCCGCCTAAGGGCGCAAGGAGATTGAGGCGGAATTTGCCGGGCTTTTCGGCGATGACATTGTCGCTGCCGGCTTCTTCTTCCTGGGGTTCCGGAATAGACTGGGCCAGAAAACGCTCATCAATTTTGTGCCGGCGATTCAATATGCGGGAAATGTAATCCAGGGTCTTTTTGGGTGTTCCGTTGGACTTAACCCGGTTCGAACCGGCGTTATACATGGCAAGCCCCGCAACCTCGGTGCCGGCGTGGTCCAGGCACCAGCGCAGGTGGGAAAGCCCATACCACGCATTGATACTGGGGTTAAAAAAGTCTTCTTCCTTTAGCTTGGGAAAAGTCGCGCTGTTAAGCTGGAAAAGCCCCCGGTCAATGGTTTTATTCCTGTTGGTCCGGTTTACCGCATGGGTTTTGTATTGACTTTCTTCCCAGCAAAGGGCAAAGGCCAGGGCCGGCGATACATCAAATACCTCGGCATTGGACAGTATCACAGCCGCAAGCTCCGTAGAACCGGTGTAGTCTCCAAAAAAGTTCACTACCCAGTCTCGTAACGCCGGGTTCCGGTAGGCTTCAAGAATGGGGTCCTGATCTACAAGAGCGCCGTCCGCTTTCGCGGCGTTTAAGTCTTCCGTGGGATCTTGCGCGCCTGTATTTTGTAATTCTCCTGTATCCACCGTTTCTGCTATTGGTTCCGCCGCCTGTTTGGCGCAAGAAAATGTCCCCAACACAAATGTAATTACTATCACTAAACCGCAAGTTACTCTAACATTTTCATTTATCCGCAATATTTTCTCTCTCTTACTATCGATAATGTTAGAATATACCGATTTTTTTAAGAAAAGTAAATCCCGCTATTCTATTAACCTCACTTTAATAATCCCTTCGACATTGATGATTTGTTCAAGGGCGTCCACGGGGATTTTCTGCTCGGTATCGATGATGTTGTACGCGTAGTCGTCCCGGTGATGGTTGATAAGGTCGGCAATGTTCACCCCTACCTGGGCCAGTATGGTGGTAATCTGCCCCACCATATTGGGGATGTTTTTGTTCAGCGCCACCAGGCGGTGGGGAGCCCTGCGTTCCAGGCGGCAGCGGGG
>JAIRLQ010000510.1 GCA_031259345.1 Treponema sp. | reverse complement strand
CTGCCGAGGTATTTGTAGAGGGGAATGTCCAGGTGATCCGCCGCGGCGCGGGCCGTAGCCATGGACACCCCCAGGATGGCGTTGGCGCCGAGCTTGCCCTTGTTTTCGGTTCCGTCCAGTTCAATCATGGTCCGGTCAATATCCACCTGCTCCAGGGCATCGCAGCCCTGGAGTTCCGGGGCGATAATATCATTGACATTGATAACCGCTTTCTGGACACCCTTGCCCAGGTAGCGGCTTTTGTCGCCGTCCCGCAGCTCCACCGCCTCATAATCGCCGGTGGAAGCGCCGGAGGGGACTGCGGCCCGCCCCAGGGAGCCGTCTTCCAACTGCACCTCAACCTCAATCGTGGGATTGCCCCGGGAATCGAGAATTTCACGGGCCTGCACGTATTCGATAATACTCATACTGATTTTCTCCTTAGGATCACCCAATAACCACCCGGGTTATCGAACAGTCCAATGAACATTTACTTAATTGTCCGCGTTTATACCGCCAAGGTCAATAGTCCAGGCGCTGCAACTCCAGCCATTCATAGGCAAATTAATCAGGCTGCCTATTCCAAGCCTTATCATTGTAATTCTTTATATTACAAAGAATTAGAGAATACAGGCTGCCCACAAGGAGCGGAATCAGGGTTTAACGCTTTTACCCGGCATCAAGCTGCTCCTTGAAGGCTTTTACGATCGCAACTACGATTTTCAGGTTTTTTTCCTTGTTAATAGCTCTCTGGCCTTCGCAGCCAGGGATTCCGCATCCAGACCGAAGCGTTTGGTCAGATAGTCCTGGGTTCCCACCTCGCCGAACTCGTCCCGGATACCGACGCGGGCGAAGCTGCCGCGGAAACCCCCTTCCGCCAATAGCTCCGCCACCGCGCTTCCCAGGGCGCCGTTGATCTGGTGGTTCTCAGCGCTGATCACCGCCTTTACCTTGGCCGCCTCCGATAGTATCGCTTCACGGTCTATGGGTTTGAGGGTGAGCACATCCAGCACGCCCGCGTCTATTCCGTCGGCGGCCAATACGTCCCGGGCTTTGAGGGCTTCGTTCACCATGAGGCTGCCCAGCGCCACGAAAAGAACATCCCTCCCGGACCTAAGAATCTTGGCTTTGCCGAACCGGAACGTGTCGTTTTCGGTGTACAACACCGGAACGGGCTTGCGGGGGAACCGGATGTAAACACAGCCGTAGGTCTCCGCCGCTTCCCGCACCAGCGCCGCGGCGTTCCAGGCGTCCGAGGGCTCCACAATGATCAGATGGGGAATGGCCCGCATCAGCGCCAGATCCTCAAAGGGCATATGGGTGCCGCCGTTGAAGGCCGCGGTTACCCCCGGATCGGTGCCGATCAGCTTTACGTTCAGCTTGGCGTAGTTGGCGGAGATAAAAAACTGATCGTAGGCCCGCCGGGACGCAAAACAGGCAAAGGTCGCGGCGAAGGGTATTTTCCCCGCCGCGGAAAGCCCCGACGCAAGGCCCACCATGTTAGCCTCCGAGATGCCCACGTTAAAAAACCGGTCCGGATAGGCCTTCATAAAAGCCCCGGTGTTCGTGCAGGACATTAAATCCGCCTCCAGGACCACAATATCGCTGTTTTTCGCCGCGAGATCCATGAGGGTGTCCACATAGGCGGCGCGTATCTCTTTGTTTTCCATTGTTTACTCCCTTGCCTCCAGGACGGCTATGGCCTCCCGGGCTTTCTCCAGATCAAAGGCCATGCTGTGGTTCTTCTCAATGCCCTCTCCAAAGACAAAGCCCTTGCTCTTGATGGTGTTCATAATGATCATCGAAGGCTTGTCCTGCTCCGCGATGCTCTTTTCTATAGCTTCGTCCAGGGCCTCGATGTCGTGGCCGTCCACTTCCTGGGTATGCCAGCCGAAGGCTTCCCACTTCGCTTTCAGGTCCCCCAGATCCAGAATGTCCTTGGTGTAACCGTCAAGCTGCTGTTTGTTGTAGTCCGTAAAAGCGGTAAGATTGGTTATGCGGCGGGCAGCGCCGAAGAGGGCGGCCTCCCAAATCTGGCCCTCGTTGCTCTCGCCGTCTCCGATTATCGTGTATACCCGGGCGGGGCTTTTGTCGATTCGAAGCCCCAGGGCAATGCCCAGCGCCGCGGAGAAACCCTGGCCCAGGGAACCGGCGGTCATGTCTATGCCGGGGGTCAGGTTCCGGTCGCAGTGGCTGGGCAGCCTGGTACCCCCCTGGTTCAGGGTTTTGAGCCAGTCCTTGGGAAAGTAGCCCTTCAAGGCCAGGGTCGCGTACACCGCCGGACCGGCGTGGCCCTTGGACATCACCAACTGATCCCGATCCTTCATCCGGGGCTGGGCGGGGTCCACCTTCATGCGGTGGAAATATAACAGGGCAAGCACATCCACAATGGACATGGCGCCCCCGATGTGGCCGGTGCCCAGGGTTCCTATTTCCTCAATGGTAAGTTTTCGGATCTCCTTGGCTTGGCCCTTCAAGTAAGTCAATGTTTCTTTATCCATGGTTGACTCCTGTTTTTATAATAGGGTTGTTTAAAAACTTCAATTTTTGAACAACAACCGCTAAAAAACAACAAAATACTTCGCATTTTGCCCGGAGGCGTTCAATAACCTGTCTGGTTGTTGAACGCCTCCAATACACTTTATAGTATAGTGGTTTTCATTCCCCTTTTTCATTGTTTTGCGCCGTGGATTCCCGAACAATTAATTTATAGGGGAGCACCTGCTCCTGCCGGGCCATTCCCTGTCTGGTTATCCCCCGATGGAGTATCAGGGCGGCCTGCCGGCCCATGTCTTCCAGGGGCTGGCGTATGGTGGTCAGCCGGGGAACCATATAATCGGCAATTTCTATATCGTCAAAGCCAATCACCGAAACATCCTCGGGAACCCGCAGGCCCTTGTCTATTAAGATCCGCATAACCCCGATAGCCAGATCGTCGGTGGCCGCGTAAATGGCGGAAAAATTCCGGTTTTTCAAGAGCAGTTCCCTCATGCTGTTCATGCCGGACTCCGCGGTATAAAACGGCGCAATCAACACCCGGCTTGGGTCCCGTTCAATGCCCGCCGCGTCCAGCGCCCTGTAGTAACCCTCCACCCGCAGTTTTCCAAACGTAGCATCGCTGCCGCTGATCATATTGATCCGGCGGTGTCCCAGGCCGATGAGGTGGTTTACCGCGTCCATGGCAGCCTGGGTTTCATCAACATGGATGGACGGAATATCAGGAAAGCTGAAGGTCGAAGCAACCACCGGGAGCTGCAGGCGGCTGAGGGAGTCATAAAAGACCCGATCCCGTATCTCCTGCAGGAGAATTACCCCGTCCAGCTTTTCCGACTTCAAGCGGGCCAGACATTCTCTTTCGCTGGCGCCGTCAAACTTGATAAAGAAAAACAGGGTATGATACCCAAAGGACTCAAGGTGCCGCTCTATGATTGCAAAGAGCTGCCGCTGGAACATATTGAAGGTGTACGGCAAAACGATACCCACGGTAAAACTGCGCTTCATAACCATGGCTCTGGCCGCTTTATTGGGCACATATCCGGTTTCTTCAATGGCCCTTAATATCAGTTCCCGTTTTCTTGGGTTTACATAGTTCTTCCCATTAGCCACACGAGAAACCGTGGATGGGGACACCCCAAGCTGCCTGGCTATATCCTTAATGCTGATCATGCCTTTTACCCCGCTTTGTTACTGTGTAGCATAATAACCGGCGACATACAATAGCGCTTCTTTGGAGAGAAGGGGGAGTTGCGGGCTTGCTTCGCAAGCCCGCAACAGGACGCTGAGGCCCCCTTCAGCCCCTGCCGCTCTCTCAGGGTCAGACCCCATGGCTCATCGGCTCCGGCGGTTCCCCATGCCGGCGCCCAATATTGAAAACGTTATCATATTTTATCATACAGTTGTTTTTTACCAATGTCAAGGTTAAATGGCTGTAAAATTCTAGTTAATAGGCTATTTTTCATTTAACATGATTATAATAACGATTGCACATCTTTATTTCCGGCGGGGCATGACAAAACAGCCGGGGGCGTTACGGGGGTGGTCCTCGGGCTATGACCCGAGGACCACCGTAGTGGGGGTAGGCGGGGACCCCGCAGGGAACGCCCGGCCGCCCGGCGGCGGGGCGTGGACGAGGAGGCCCGGCCGTAGGGGGCGGCTGCCCCCTTACATAATTCTCCGTGCCCAGACTTTATCAAGCGCTTGCAAAATCTTTCCCAAGCTGCAAGCGCTTCAGGGGCGGGTTCCTAATTCTTGCGCTTTATGCTTTCCTCCAGCCGTTTAAGGGCATCCCGAAAATGCTCGTCCCCTATTTTTTCGTACAGGATATCCTCCGTAGGGCCGGGCGGCTCCTGAATCGCTTCTTCGGCGGCTTTGTCCGGGACCGTCCGGGGGGGCGTGTTTGCGAGCGGCGGCGGATCCCGGCTTAAACGGAAAGAAATGCCCGTAATGTGCCGGTCCGGAAAACGACGGCGCAGGTTATCCAGCAGTTTCTTTTCCTCGGTTTGCAGTATCTGTATCCAGCCGGGATGGTCCGCTTCTACCAAAAGAACGGAGCGCTCCAGTTCCCGTATCCGGGAATGGTCGGCCAGGGCCTCGCCCGCTATGGATCGCCAGGACGAAAACAAGTCCGAATAGTCCTGAGCAGCGCCAAAGGCCTGTTGGTCAAAAAACGACGCCAGCAATTCCCCTGCTCTCTTCATGCCCCCGCCTTTTGAGCGAACAATTGTCCGCCCTGCACAGTATACACCAGGGTATCGGATTTACGATACCGCTCGTAGGGTTCTTCCGGGAGAAAAGTGTAAAACGCCTGATCGTAACAGGGCAGCGCCGAAAGGAGCCGCCGCCGTTTTTCCGGATCCAGCTCCAAAAGCACATCGTCCAAGAGCAATACCGGGTTGCGGCCGGTCATAGTGGAAAAGCGGCGGGCCTGGGCTATCCGCAGGAGCAGCGCCAGAAGCCGCCGCTGGCCGGTGGAAGCCTTGGACGAAAAATCGCTCCCCAGACGGGTAAAACCGTATCGGTCCCGGTGCGGGCCGGAAAGGGTGTTCCCCGTTGAAAGATCCGCCTCCCGGTGTTCTTCCATATAGGCCAGAAGGGAATCCACGGCTGCCGTTTTTATGTTCCAGGAGGGGGTGTATTTAACGGCTATGCCCCCTATGCCGGCCACGGCCTCATACAGGGTTCCAAAGGTCTCGGAAAAAAGCCGGGCCGATTCTTCCCGCTTTTCCATAAGCCGCAGTCCATAGATAGCCAACTGGGGATCCAGGGCATCCAGCACTCCGCTTATCGAAGCAAGACGGCTCTGCTTGCCCTGGGTTTCCCGCAACAGAACATTGCGGCTTTTCAGCGCCTTCCGGTAGCGCCGAAGATCGTCCAGATACACAGGATCGTAGAGACTGAGATTCTGATCAAAAAACCAGCGCCGCCGCTCCGGGGTTCCGGCAATAAAATCCATATCTTCATGGCAAAACACAATACAGGGATTTATGTCTAAAAGTTCCTTTCTATCCTCCGCCTGCTTTCCGTCTAAAAATACGTTTTTTTTTCCCCTTTCAAATTTTATCAATATTTTTTCATAAAGGGAACCGATGGTTCCAATGGAATTTTCTACGGAAAGTTTAACCTCGGCGGAAAAATTCTTTTTCCCGGCACACGCCACTTCGCTGTCCCGCGTTCCCCGAAAGGATGCCGCATAGGAACAAAAATAAAGAGCCTCAAGAAAATTAGTTTTGCCCTGGCCGTTATCGCCAATTAAAAACACATCCTTTGCGGCAATACCCACCTCCGCATCCATGAGATTCCGAAAAGAGGCTGTCCGTAGGGTAGTAAAAGCCATAGTTTTTCTACGCCCGGCAGAGGCGGATCAATCAATCTGCATGGGCATAAGGATATGAAAGTAATCCTCATCCGGCGATGGCTTAATGGTTATTACCTTATTTGCCTCCGTAAAATAAACACAAAGTTCATCGGCGGACATGGCCTTTAACGGTTCTTCAATATACCGGTAATTCAAAGCCATGGACACATCGCCGCCGTCGTACTTGCAGGATATTTCTTCTTCCGCGGAGCCAATATCGCTTTCTTCAGAGGAAATAGACATTTTTCCAGAACTAATTCCAAGGTATACCCGCCGTGATTTTTGTTCCACCAACAGGGACACCCGCTTGAGGGCATCCAGCAGTTCAAACCGATCCACGGAAAAAGAAAAACGTTGATTCTCAGGAATAACCCGCTGATAATTAGGAAACTGACCTTCAATTAACACAGATGAAAGTTGATAGGATCCAAATTTGATAAATATGGTTTTATCCGTTATGGATATGGACACAAGCCCTTCGTCCCCGGCCCTTTTGGTGATGATATTGAGAATTTTCGGCGGCACAATAATGCCGGAAAAGTCTTCTATCCCGGAACTCACCGTTTTTTCTATATAGGCAAGCCGCCTCCCGTCGGTGGCAACCATGATGATCTTTTCATCACGCTTTTCAAAAAACACCCCGTTCATAAAATACCGGGTTTCGTCATCGGAAACCGCAAAAACGGTTTGTAGAATCATGTCCTTAAAATCTTTTATCGGCAGTTCAAAGAAGTTTGCTTTGCCCGGCGCGGGAAATTCAGGAAATTTATCCGACGCGGTGCTTTTAAGCTGAAATTTCATCTTTTTAAGGAATGGCTTTATGATTATCCTGGAATCACTCTGATCAAATTCCAGTTCTCCATCGGGTATGGCGCTGAGAATACCGAGAAATTTATCCCCAAATACTGTGGCGCTCCCCTCTTCCAAAACTGTTACCGGAACCTTGGTTTCAAAATTGATCTTGATGTCCGTGGCTTTAATGATAAGGGAATCGTTCTCCGCCTCCAGATAAATATTTGAAAGAATAGAAATAGCATTTCTGGACGCTATTATTTCCTGAGCTATGATGATTTCTTTAAGCAGCACGTTTTTTTCACAGGTAAACTTCATTTCTTCTTTCTCCTATAATTTATATATATAAATAGTAGTGGTAGTAGTGGCTATTTATTGTGTAAAACACAGGTAATTCTTTGTATTACAACAAATTAGTATTCCCGTATTTTCTTGATAAACTGTGCCAGTTATCCACATTGTATACTGTCATCATAGTTATTCACATTCTTTGCTCTCTATAATAACACCTTATTAACTTTTTACGCCATGGGTTTTTATGTTCCGCATGAGATTTTGCACCTCCAAATCAAATTTAGGATTTAGACGCATCAAACCGTCTATTTTATTGCAGGAATGAAGCACCGTGGCATGGTCCCGGCCTCCAAAGGATTGGCCTACTTCTATGGTAGATAGTTCGGTTAGTTTTCTGGATATATACATGGCGAGCTGCCGGGGAAGAACAATGCTCTTGTTCTTTTTTTTCCCCTTGAGATCGCTTGGGGATAGTTGATAGTACTCCGCTACTTCCCGCTGGATAATGTCGATTGACAAATTAGACTGTTTTGGAGCGGCAAAGACATCCCGAAGCAGCTCCTGGGCAATTTCCAGGGTTACCGGCTTTACATATTCCGCATAGGCGGTAAGTTTATTAAGGGCGCCCTCTAAATCCCGGACATTCGAGGAAACGTTTTTGCTCACCAGATCGATAACTTCATCGGGGATGGCAACTTTTTTTGTTTCCAGCTTCTTTTTTAGAATGGCGAACCGGGTTTCGTAGTTTGGCGGCTTAAGATCCACGCTTAAACCCCACTCAAATCGGGATTTAAGCCGCGCGGTCATGTTTTTCAGCTCCGCAATCGGCCGGTCGCAGGTGAACACCATTTGCTTTTTAGCATTGTAAAGGGCGTCAAAGGTATAGAAAAGCTCCTCCTGGGTTCGATCTCCCCGTTCCAGATTGTGGACATCGTCGATTAAAAGAGCGTCCACATACCGGTATTTGTTTTTAAAGGCCGCCATTTTGTTTTCCCCAAGGAGTTTGAGGAATTCGTTCATAAAACCCTCGGCGGTGATGTACAGCACCTTGCCGTCAAAGTTGTTGTGGATATGGTGGCCTATGGCCTGCATAAGATGGGTTTTTCCCAGCCCCACTCCGCCGTATATGAGCAGGGGGTTGTAGTTGTTGGAAGTGCCGGGGTTGCGGGCCACGGCGGAGGCGGCGTTGAAGGCGAAGTTGTTGTCGTCCCCCACCACGTAGGTTTCAAAGGTATAGTCGTCCCGAAGCTCGGTGTGCTGCTTTTTATTTTCCCTGGCGGGGATCGCCGGAGCGGCGACGGCAGGCTTTTTGTCGATTGAGGGCAGATCCGACGGCTGGATTGTGTTTTCGTTCTTTGGGCGGGCATTTACGACAAAACTAATCGTTAAATTTTTACCGATAAGATCCCGTATTTTCCCTTCAATATAGGGCTGATAACGCTGTCTCACCTGATCCTGATAAAAGGTGGAGGGCACGCCGATGATCAGTTCATTTTCCGAAGCGTCCAGGTACTCCAGGTTAAACCACATGGTAAATTCCTGTTCCCCCAGTTCCTTTCGGATCTGATTCATGGTTTCCTTCCAGATTATATCGTAATCGTTGTTCGCCATACCCTGCCTTTATAAAAATTATTAACACCTTATTAACAGTCATAAAGTATATAGTCAAAATAAAAAAAAAGATATAGCTATCAAAATTTTTATCAGCTTCCTTAATACATGAATAGTATAATGTCAATAAGTCTTTATTATATAAGGAATTAAACTTAATAAAATTAGAATTTACAAAAAGATCGGGGCGGGTTTTTATTTTTTCGTGTATGCTTTAATATCCACTCGAGGATATTTCACAGTTTATCCACAAGATATAAACAGCCGGCAAAAATTTTTTTTTCGAACGTAAACCCCCGATGCCGGCCGCGGAAGCTATTGGAGAGAGGGAAGCCGCCATGCCTAAGGCGATGCTGCCGGGTCTCCGGCCTTATCTTTACTTTTTTATCCAAAACACGCTATACTGGGGCATGAGTTCAAGCTATTCGGCCCAAAATATTCAGGTGTTAAAGGGCCTTGAGGCGGTGCGTAAGCGGCCCGGTATGTATATCGGGACCACGGGCATCGACGGATTGCATCATTTGGTCTTTGAGGTGGTGGACAATTCGATAGACGAAGCCATGGCTGTCAATCCGGAGACCGGCAGGGGCTTCTGCGACGATATTCTGGTGGTCCTTGAGGGCAACGACGTGATCCGGGTGGAGGACAATGGCCGGGGCATCCCGGTGGACATACATCCCGGCGAAGGGGTCAGCGCCCTGGAACTGGTGATGACCCGGCTCCACGCGGGGGGCAAATTCGACAAGGATAGCTACAAAGTTTCCGGGGGGCTTCACGGGGTGGGGGTTTCGGTGGTAAACGCCCTTTCCGAATGGTGCGAGGCATTTGTGCATACAAACGGCGCGCTCCACACCCAGCGCTACCGGGTTGGGGTGCCCGAGGGGCCTACCCACGAGCTGGGGCCCACAAGCCGGCAGGGCACGGTGATCCGCTTTAAGGCGGATCCCTCGGTTTTTGAGACCACCACCTATAATTTCGACGTTCTTTCCAACCGGCTGCGGGAGCTGGCTTTTCTCAACAAGGGCTTAAAGATAACCATCCGGGACGAGCGGCTCTCCACCCCCAAGGTCCACGAATTCAAGTTTGACGGCGGGGTCAAGAGTTTTGTGGAATACCTTAACGAAAATAAGACCGTGCTGTACAAAGAACCTATTTTCATTCAAGGCAGCCGGGACGGGGTTGAGGTGGAGTGCGCCATCCAGTACAACGA
>JAIRLQ010000508.1 GCA_031259345.1 Treponema sp. | reverse complement strand
TCGTTCTGGGCATCGATCATGGAAACATACTTGGCGTTGGGATCATCGGGAGCAATATGGGCAATCCATACAGGGATTTTCGCATTGTTCAATTCCAGGATCGGCGCATTGGCGGTGGAACTGTCTGTGGCAGAAATCGCAATGGCATCGTACTGCATAGTGATACAGTCTTGGGCATTTTTCATCTGGGTATTGGACTGTCCGCTGGAATTAAAGACATTCGGAACCATTCCCAGAGATTTCGCCGTATCCTGAAAACCGTCAGCCAAAGCCTTCCAGAACGGATTTTCAAGATCGGCCACAATGTATGCAACCTTTTTTCCTTGTGCGCCGGACTGAGTCTTGCCGCCGGCAAAAACTCCACCTGTAGCCACAACCGCAACCAGCAAAAACAACACAATCATTTTTTTCAACATACTTTCCTCCTGGAAAAAATATTTTTTCACCCCCTTACAGGGGTAAAATTCCCTGTTCACGGTTTCCGGACAACGCACTAAAACCCAAGCCCAAAAACTGTATTGGCTGTTTGCCAGAAACACTGTTCCCTGTCTTCCCCGCTAATGGGAAGAGAGTTATATTTACCTATTTCGGTAGCGACATTGGTAATTTCGTCGGCGGCAAAAAGTATGCGCTTCGATCCGAAGGTTTTAATTGCATGTACAATGTGATGCGGCGCGGTCCAGGATGTCTCCAAATAAACATTGGGACATTCATGGGCGGCAAGGAAGGCTTCGTCAGCGTAAATCAGCATGCCCGAATGTGCCAGCACACAGGGAACATAGGGGAACTGTTTGCAGCGCCTGACAACCTGGGAAGGCGCCGACAGGGGCGCCCCGGTCCCGGTATGCACCATCATGGGTATACCCAGCTCCTCGCATATCTTCCACATCATCTCCGTCCGCGAATTTTCGGGAGAACAGCCAAAAGCCATGGGATGCAGTTTCATGCCGACAAACCCCAATTCCTTGACACACCGTTTCGCCTCGTCGTAAAAATCGCCGTCGTGCAGATAAGGGGTCATCGTTATCATGCCGAAAATCCGTTTGGGGTTCTCCCGGGCAAGCCGGGCTATGCGGTTATGGTTGTCTTCTATCTCGTCAAGATAGATATGACCGTACATTCCCTGCAGGATGGTGACGTTGATGTTGTTGGCATCCATCACCGCCATAATTTCTGCTTCGCTACGAACCTCTTCAAATACGAGATCAACACCCAAATGCGCATGTGCGTCAATAATCATAAGTTTCCCCATGCCGATTCGATTAACTGTTTTAGCAGAATTGTCTCCGATACTGTATCTACCCGAAAATTATCTTCCCAGTCTTCATAAACATATTCCAAAGTGATAACATCCCTGTATCCTGCCGCTTTCATGTCCTTTACCACCTGGATAAAATCAATAGTGCTCTCTTTAAGCGGAGTCTGCATCATCTGCGGTGAAGCTCCACGTGCGTGAAAGTGCCGGGCATAGGCAAGAAGCGGAGTAATCTCCGCCTGGCTAAATCCGCTACGAATAAAATGAGAATAATCCAGAGTCAGGGTAAGCCCCGGCACAGACTCGACGAGAGCCTTTGCCCTGGCCGGCGTATCGGCGATGGATCCCCGGTGAGCTTCTATGCCAAGTATGATTCCGTGCGCGGCGGCCTGTTCTACCCGCCATGCCAATTCAGACCTGGCACGCTCCAGGGAAGTGTCTCCGGTATCTTCGGGGAAAAAGACACCCGGCAAACAGGTAACATGATTACTGCCGCAACCTTCGGCAAACTGCAGGGTACAGAGAAAATCCTCCCGTGCTTTTTTACGGGCCTCTTCCCGTACCTGATTCAGGGCAAGGGAACTAAAGTCCGTTGCGGATTGTAAAAAAACATCCGCCGCAGCCAGTCCCTCTCTTTCCAAATCTTTTCGCAGTTTTTTCCCTTCCCCCAAAGGATCCGCCGCTGCCCGGGATGGTTGGATATGGGAACGGTCCTGCAAAAAACCGATATCCACCGTTCCTATACCCAGCATGGAGATCAGCTTAAGCACGTTCCGGTGGGAAAGGAGGGGAAAGGTAAAATCGGTGCAGGAAAAATTACATGCCATCGCTGTTCCTCAAATCTCACGTATATTTAAGTGAAACCAACTGTTTCCAGCCCTCGTGGAACCCGTCAAGGGTCATAACAACCCCCCCAAAAGCATCAAACTCATCCACCGTTAATCCGTCGGGTTCACAGGCTACACTGAATTCCGGCAACGCCGCAGCAACCCGCTTGACGGCACCTTCGTCAACCGGGGCATCCGCAAAGATATTCCGCCGCATCGATCCGGCTCTGTCCGCTTCTTCCACCGCAGCCTGTATTTTGGGATGGATGGTAGCCCAAAATTCTCCACCGGCTATTTGTTCAACCTGAACCGGCGCACGGAAGGCCGCAGGCATGATGCGGGAATGGAAACCTTTCTCCCGGTAGATCGCATAACTCCGTTTTACAACAGCAAGGGCCGCCCATTCCAAATCCGCCATTGCCAGCCCCAGATTCCGCTCTTTGTTCAGGACGGCAAAATAGTCCTGGAGCCTGCCCATCACTACCGCACAGGTAGAAACAGGCGCGGGAAGCCCGGCCCGAACAGCCCGATCTCTTCCCCGTTCAAAGGCTTCCGCCGTGGCAAGCGCCTGGGAAACGGAAACAATAACGGTAGGGTTGGTGTTGATCCCCAGGGCCGCGAGTTCTTCCAGAACCGAAATACCCGCCTTTGTACCGGGAATCTTGACCAGGATGTTTTTCCCTACGGCCGCCAGCCGTTTTCCGTAATCAAACATAGCTTGGGCATTGGCCCGCAGGTTGGGGGCAACCTGGGCGCGGACACCGCCGTAGAAACCTCCCTTTTTCTCATGCAGATCACGAAAGTAACCGGAAAAATGTTTTACCACCAGACACATGGCCTGGAAAGCGAATTCATCATCAGGAAGATTTTTATCCAGCCGGGAAAGATTTTCGCCGTACAAATTCGTATCCGTCATCAACGCCTCATAGGACAGGGGAGGATTGGTGGTAACGCCTATTGCACCCTGAGCACAGGCGGCCTCGGCCTGTGAATGTATGGCGGAATCGTTGTTCCAGCGGGTGTTTGTTTCGGCTGCCAACCAGGAAAGGTATGTTTGGTTCATAAATTTATCACTCCGTTGATTTGTTGATATTGCACATTTAATATTCCCACCGCTATTTCCTCACCTCAATTTTTGCCAGCTTTTCATAGAAACGAATTATGGCGCTGTGATCGTCAGCCGCCATACCGTCTGTTTTGAGCGCCTGAAGTGTTTCCATCACATTTGCGGTCAGGGGAATAGGCACATTGAGATTATGGGCGGTATCCAGGGCGTTTTGTAAATCCTTGATGTGCAGTTCAATCCTGAAACCGGGCTTGAAATTACCGTCCAATATCATGGGTACCTTGGCGTTCATCACCGTGGAACCGGCCAGGCCGCCTTTAATGGCGTCAAACACTTTGGCGGGATCAACACCGGCTTTGGCTGCCAGCACAAATGCTTCGGAAACCGCGGCGATGTTGAGGGCCACCACTATCTGATTCGCCAGTTTGGTCACATTACCCGCGCCAATATCACCTACCAGCACCACCGATGAACCCATCTTTTCCAGAATGGGCTTTACCGTATCAAAGATTTTCTGATCCCCGCCAACCATAATCGCCAGAGTACCGTCAATCGCTTTCGGTTCACCGCCCGAAACCGGCGCATCCAGAAAAGCCACGCCCTTTGCCTTGAGGGCTTCCCCTACTTCCCGGGAAACCGCCGGCGCAATGGAACTCATGTCCACTACGATTTTCCCGGAAGCAATTCCTTCGGTAACGCCGCCTTCACCAAGAATCGCCTCTTTCACCTGGGGCGAATTGGGAAGCATGGTAATAACCACGTCGCTTTTGGATGCCACCTCTTTATTGGAAGATGCCCCTTCCGCACCCATGGCGGTAAGGTCGTCAAATTTGGTAAATTTGTCGTAAACTACCAGCCTGTAGCCGGCTTTGATAAGGTTTTTCGCCATTGGACGGCCCATAATACCGATACCGATAAATCCGATTGTCACCTTTTTCTCCTTTTGGTTAATGCAATATTACTGTCGTTCAATATTGACGACATTTTCTATACCTTTCATGTATAAAAGTCCCCGCCGGGCACTTTCTTCGGCACTGGGATAGGGTAGACATTCCAGAGTGATAAACCCTGTATAGCCGATATCTATCAACGCCCCGGTCAATTCCAGAAAATTCAGGGCGCCCCCTCCCGGATAAAAACGGTTGTTGTCCGAGTAATGCACATAACCCAGGGGCCTGTTTTTACAATAAAGGATACTCGCTTTCAGATTTTTTTCTTCAAGGGCCATACTATGGGTATCTATATGGAGGGAGAGATTCCTGTATCCCGAGGTGGTGATGAAATCCATAGTTTCATGCACCCCGTTAAGATAGTTGTTAATATACCGCAAGATGGATTCCAGTACCACCGGAACCTGCTTCTGCGCGGCATAATCACAGATACGCCCCAAGACTCCGGTAAAACGGTCCCGGTAATCAGCAGCCGGTTTTCCTTTGGGAATATTCCCCCTCATGATTCCTACAATGAGCCGTGCGCCCAACTCGGATGCAAAATCAATATGTTCGAAAACACGGACTACAGCCTGTTCCCGTTTGTCCGGATCGTCGTCAATCAGTGAAAGACCCCCAAGGGTGTATTCCATTCCGTTAGCTGTGGCGCAGATCGAAAGACCATACCTTTCAACGACGGCACGGATTTCCCTGGGATCGTAACGTTTTGGATCGTATACATGCAATTCCAGCGCATCATAGCCGGTTTCTTTGGCCAGCCGCGAGACTTCTTCTATTGACCCGCGCAGAGTAACGGGCTGAGATTCCGGCACTTCTTCCAGCGTTACCGATACGCCATACTGAAACACTGATAATTCCTTCTTAAAATAAGTTTAACGTTAAATCTATCATATCACAGGAAATTTTGTCTGTCAAGGAAAATTTTGCAAAAATTTTCTTTTTTCAATTCGAAAAAGACCATAAAACCTCAAAAATTCAGGAAATCTTTGTTTGAAACCAAAAATTGAATGATTAACATACGGCAGATTTCATTATTTTGGTTTAACGATATACTTTCAATTCTCGGTTCGGAACTTTTCCATGAAGAAAAATCCTGAAAATGACGATTTGAGATGTTTTATCCCGGGCACTGGTGTTATCATTCTCCATCTCCTTCTCTTGTCTTTTTATCCCGTTTTCCCATTTTTGTTCAACTTTGCTGACCCTGATTGTTGTCTGCTTTTTTATACGTCTCTTGCCAACTTGGGGCTTTTCTTCTTAAAGCAGGGAATTCCTGGACATTGTCGTGTTGCGCCACGTAAAAAACGAACCACAGCCTGCTTGCTTTACAATGATTACCGGATAAAGTAAATTCGGGAGTATGAACCCGGTGGACAAAAACGAAAAAGATGTTTTCATGAAAGCAAGAATAAAACCAATTACAATAAAAGACCTTGCGGAGAAAGCCGGTGTGTCGGCAATGTCGGTATCCAATGCTCTTAATAACCGGGGAAGACTTTCGGAAGGGACAAAACGGCACATAATGAAGATTGCCCAAGAGCTGAACTACATGCCGAATCTGGTAGCGAAAAGCCTGCGTAAAGCGCAGACCCGTACTATCGGAGTTATTATGTCAGACAGCTCTCAATATGTTTTTTCAAAACTGCTGCTGGGTATTGAACAGGAGGCCTCAAAAACAGGCTACAGCATACTTCTTGCCAATACGGATCAAAAAAAGGACCTTGAAATAAAAGCGATTGATTTGCTCGTCAGCAAAAGAATCGACGGGCTGCTGATCGCCGCCCCTTTGGCTGTGGGCGAGGGAGATATTGAACGGCTCAAATCCCTCAAAGTGCCCTTTGTGTTTTTGATGCGTACTTCCGAATTTGAAGGGGTAGAATTTGTAGCTAATGATAATCTCCAGGGCGGTTATCTTGGCATGAAACATTTATATGAAACAGGTGAGCGAAATTTTGGTTTTTTGCCAATCGATTCCCCCAGCGGGCGCAAACGCATGGAAGGTTGTGAAAAATTTCTACTGGGAAAAAATGTTTCTATAAAAAAATACCCGATAGAGTCATCACTACCCCAGATCGGTGACGGATATTTGGCGATGAAACGGCTGCTTGCCAGAGGCTTTCGAAACGGGGCCATCTGCTGCGGATGCGATCTAATTGCCGTCGGCGCCTTGAAGACCATATTTGAAGCGAACCTTTCCATACCGGAAGATTTCCGTTTGATCGGTTATGACGATTTTGATATGGCGCCTTATCTACGCGTCCCCCTGACAACGATTCGTCAGCCCACATATCAAATTGGCGTTGAAGGTTTCCATCTGCTTATTAACAGACTCGACCAGCCGGATTCACCTTATCACAAGATTATTTTGGAACCGGAATTAATTGTTCGAAATTCAACCAACAAAAAGCCCTTACAAGAAAGACACGGCTGAAAACTTGACGTTTTTAGTGCTTTCATGGCCTACACGGCCCTTTGAGCGCTAACCCATGTACATGCCGCCGTTTACATCAAGGAAAAGGCCGGTAATGAATCCCGCCTCATCGCCGGTTAAAAACGCAACGGCGGCGGCCATATCGGCAATGGAACCCAGGCGGCCAAGGGGGATTTTGGCCTTTAAACTTTCTATCTGCCCGGTACTCCACTGGCGGATAATGTCGCTTTCCGTGGTACCGGGACAAAGGGCATTAACGGTAATACGGAAAGGCGCAAGCTGCCGTGCCATTCCCATGGTTAGCGACAGTATTCCGCCTTTTGAAGCCGAATAGGAAAGACCTGTTTCGTATCCGCCCATCCTGCCGGCCAGAGAAGAAACATTGACGATCCGAGCAGAGTCACTTTTTTTCAGGTATGGAATAGCCGCTTGACAGGCAAAAAATACGCTTTTCAGATTGACTGTTAAGACGCGATCCCAAGTTTCCTCGGTCATATCCAGTATTGAGGATGAATCTAGGATTCCGGCGTTGTTAACCAGAATATCCAGTCCGCCAAAACGCTCTATGGCCTGTTCGGTCATTTTTCTGATTTCATCGATCTTGCTGACATCTACCACCAGCGCAAAAACATCTAAACCTTCTTTTTGTAGTTGTCCAGCTTCTTCTGCGGCTTTCCGTTCATTCAAATCACAAAGTGCAACACTTGCCCCTTCCCTGGCCAAGCGGGAAGCAATACCCAATCCAATACCCCCCGCCGCCCCGGTAACAATTGCCCTCTTTCCGGAATGAGTCATATTTTCTTCCTTAAAAAAGATACTTTTCTACAATACAATAACCCCACCGCAAACGGGACGGGGTATACTGTTTTGATAAGGTATTTGTCTCAGAGCGCCCCCTTTTTTCGCCTCAAGAGGAGGGGCATGTACCCTTCGCAAAATAATCCATCTGACCAAAAAACTGCCTGTATTTACTGTAGTTCATTATATTTATATTATGTTACTTTTGATTTGTAAAGCCCGCGCATTGCAGGGCAACAGCACTTACTCGCCGAATAACACCTTGAGAAGGAAATCCGGAACAAGGCCGGCTCTGAGCATTTTCCGTTTGACGCTTACCCGTTTTCCTCCGTCAACGGCCCGAAGCAACGATAACGCTACTTTTCTCAGTATGTTCAGGTTTTTCGGGGACTTGTCTTTTCGCGCCCGGCATCCGTCTTCCTTAAAGTTCACATCAAGCATCCAATGCAGACCGTTCTCTATTCCCCAATGCTCCCAAATGTCCTTCCCGAATTCTTCCGCTGGTATCCTTATTGCTGATAAAGTACCGCACGCTCTCACTCGTTTCATCCCCTACCGTACGCGTTCCCCGGCTTTCTATAATGGTCGCAAGGTCCTTCCAATCCTTCTTCCCGCTGAGAAACCCGGTATCCACGGCCGTCCGTATCCTCCGCTGCTCTATCCTCCGGCCTTTCTCAACCCCGCTTTCCCACACGTCCTCAGGCTGGACAGTTCTTTAGTCGTTTCATCGTCAAGATATTCAAAGTATTCCTTGATTTCCTGATACAGCATTGGCTGATTTTCCTTCACCGCGAGCACATAATCAGCCTTCTGTGCCCGGATCTTCTTCACAATCTCCTTCTGACACCCCATCGTGTCAATCGTTATCGTGTCCCCGCTTACGTCTATGTTTTCATTCACCCATGCGCTGACCATGTGTATCGCCTTATACTCCCTCGGCTTCCCGCTCCCGCAGATACTCTTCCCGTCTATCGCTACTCGCCGCCCTCCGGCTTCCCTCATCTCCCCCAGCCAGTGTTGCAGACATTTCATCAATACTCCGGGATTCAGCCGTTCAAATATCCTGCGAAACGTGTCTTCGTCCGGTATGCCGTGCGGAAGTTCGAGAAACGCTCTGAACCACTACTCCCGATCCCGGCCCATCCCCTCCATTTCGTCAAACCCTTCGCCTCGGGTTATGTATGAAAATTTGGTGTTAGTCGTAAAGTAGGTTGATAAACACCTTGAGTGGGCATAAAAGACAAAAAACACTCAATTTATTGCCGAATTTGGCCCAATTTTTGGATGGGAAATTGCATCAACCCATTCGTCAACCCTGTTTCAGACTAACACCGAAAATTTGTACAGCTCTTTCCTGGAACGGTAAAAAACATGAGGAACCACACACAGATGGAGAAGGAAGAAAAGCCGGCCTCTGTGCTTCGGCTACCCGGAAATTTCAGGGTTCCCTTACCTTGCAAATTTCCCAATCAACTGCTCATAATAAAACAATGGAGCGAATATTGACCCCTTCGAACAGAGGGAAGCTCATCGTATACCGCGTTATGTTCCTGTTGGCCCTGGTCCTGGCGGGCCTCCTCGCCGCCGGCACGCTGTATGCATTTCTCCGCCCCGCCGGTTCCGCCCCTCTGTTCCGAATCGGCGGCGGCGAATCCGCCGATAGCGGCATCGGTGATACCGGCGGCGGCGCGGTCAGCGTGTTTACCGGCATCGGGCGCCT
>JAIRLQ010000266.1 GCA_031259345.1 Treponema sp. | reverse complement strand
AATGTTATACGCAGAAAACGTAACCCTAAGACAATAAACGTAAAACAACAAACGGCGCGAAGCGCGGGAGGAGCTTCGTCCATCTAGCACCCAGCCGGGGCAGCGCCCGGGCGCCCTGTTTGGATTAGCGAACAAATGCGCTAGCATAAAAGATAGCTTGCCCTAATCCGGCACATAAGGTATTATGTACCGTCTATCAATAATGCAGACACATTATGGGACACATTATGGAAGCGGACCGCAGGTACGCGACTTCTTTAAAAAAGGTATTTTGCGTACCGTTTTGGTACAAAACGGGAGCAAATGCAAAGTCTGTCCGCAAAACAACCAGCTTTGCGGACAGACACTATTTAAGGCAGTAACATAAAATGAAGAAAATCAGGATTAGAGCGCTCTCCAATTTGTTTGAAAAATATGTTTTTTCCGACGAACATTCTTTGGAAGCCCGGCTTCTGAACATGGTCTATCTGGTAGGCATAGGCTCCGCGCTGGCGGCAGCGGTAACCCGTATCTTTATCAGCAACGATTTTTTTATAAATTTTGTCATGGTCGCCATAGCCTGCAGCGTAGCCCTCTTATGGTTTATTCTCAACCGCTTTAATCTGTACACCCTTTGTAAATGGATCACCGTAATTACCCTGTGCGACATACTGCTTCCATTGGGTTACTTTGCCCTTGGCGGCCTTAGAAGCGGAATGGCCGCCTATTTTGTCCTGTCCATTGCCGTTATTTTTATACTTTCCGGCGGGTTAAGCAGAATAATCCTTTTGACAAGCCACCTTGCCATTGTCTTTGCCTGCTATTACCTAAGTTCCCTCCCCGCCATAAGGGCCCTGATGCCGGCCAAAGAAACAAACCGCTATCTTGACCATATTCAGAGCTTTTTGATTGCCGGTTTTTTTGTGGGGATTGTCTCCGTATTCCAAACCCGTATTTACACCGCGGAAAAGCAAAAGGCCGAAACCGCCAACGCAAATCTGGCGCAAAGGGACAAACTGCTTAGGGTTGTGAACCAGGCGGCGGAAATGCTTCTTGCTTCGGATACGGGGAAGCTGGATAAAACCCTTGTCAGCGTGATGGGAGTAATGGCGCAGGGCGTAAACGCGGACAGAATGTATATATGGAAAAACTCGCTTGAAAACGAAAAGCCCTGCTATATCCAGAAATATGAATGGATAAAAGAAGATTCCGACACGGCTACGGTAAGTTCAACAACAGGGAATTCCTTCATTGAGGCCTTACCGGTCTGGGATGAGTGTTTTGCGGCAGGCAAAACTATAAACAGCCCTGTCAGCGCCCTTACGCCCCAGGAACAGGCGATTTTTGCTCCTTTCGGCATTAAATCGGTCCTTATCATACCGGTTTATCTGCAGCAAAGCTTTTGGGGTTTTGTAACTTTTGACGACTGCAGGAAGGAACGTTTTTTTTCCGACGATGAGGTAAACATACTGCGTTCAGGCAGCCTGCTTTTGGCCAACGCGGTGGTAAAGAAAAACAACGAAGATCTTTTGAACAACCGTCTTATACAGCAGGAATTAATGTCCGATATATCCCAAAGTTTTGTGTCCGAAGAGCCCATGAAAGACCTTATCAACGGGGCTTTGGCGCGCATGGGCAGATTTATGGGCATCTCCCGGAACATTATTACCATAGCGGATAAACACACCGAAGAAAGTTATCCGGTGTATACCTGGATTTCTTGCGAAAAATGGACGCCCAAGCCTGTTCAAACCGGTTTTAGCCAGGTTTTTAGCTCCCTGTTCCCCAAACATGCTCCGGATATGGGGTATGTCCCGACAGTATACTGCGAAGATGTCCTGACTGCCGAAGACGAAAAGCTGCGTATTTTCTACGAGCAGGCGGATCTTAGGGCTTTTATCTGGGCGCCGATTTATATTAAAGGTGAATTTTGGGGCCTCCTGTCGGTGGAAGACTGCGTGCGTCCCAGGCAGTGGAGCGAAAGCGATGCCCAACTGGTGGCTACGGTTTCAAGTTCCGTGTCCGGCGCGGTAACCAGGGATCTTATGGACAAGGAACGGGCCGCCGCCCTTGAAAAAGCGGTGCTGGCGAGCAAGGCCAAGGGCGACTTCCTTTCAAACATGAGCCACGAGATGCGGACCCCCATGAACGCCATCATCGGCATGACCGCCATAGGCAAAAACGCCAAAGATATAGAGCGGAAGGATTATGCCTTTGAAAAAATTGAAGATGCGTCAACCCATCTTTTGGGGGTTATTAACGATATTCTGGATATGTCCAAGATCGAGGCAAACAAGCTGGAACTGTCTTCTGTAAGCTTCGATTTTGAAAAGATGCTGCAAAAAGTGGTGAATGTTATCAACTTCAAGGTAGACGAGCGCTGCCAGTCTTTTTATGTAACCATTGACAAAAAAATACCCCATACCCTTATTGGGGATGATCAGCGGCTTTCCCAGGTTATCACCAACCTGCTTTCCAACGCCATAAAGTTTACCCCCGAAGGCGGAAATGTCCGGCTGAACGCCCAATACCTGGGGGACGAAAACGGGCTTTATACGATACAGATCGAAGTGTCCGACTCGGGTATTGGGATTAGCCCGGAACAGCAGGCGCGGCTTTTTAATTCTTTTGAACAGGCCGAGTCCAGTACCACCCGGAAGTTCGGCGGCACCGGCCTGGGTCTTGCCATTTCAAAGCGCATCGTAGAGATGATGGACGGAAAAATATGGCTTCAGTCGGAACTGGGCAAAGGTTCCAACTTCTTCTTTACTTTTGTGATGAAAAAGGCCGAGGAAGAGCGGAAAGCTGCCCTTAATCCCGGGGTAAACTGGAACAATGTAAGGATCCTGGCAGTAGACGATGACTATGAAATTTTGAAATACTTTGCCGATATTGCCCAGCGTTTTGGGGTCTATTGCGATGCCGTTTCTTCCGGGGCAGAAGCCCTGGAACTGCTGAAAACAAAAGGGCCCTACGATATTTATTTTATCGATTGGAAAATGCCGGGTATGAACGGGCTTGAGCTGTCAAAAAAGATACGGGAATACAGGAGCGGAAAGTCGGTAGTAACCATGATTTCCGGCGTGGAATGGAGTACTATTCAAAAAGAAGCTTCCGAAGCGGGGGTGGACAAATTTATCGGGAAGCCCCTTTTCCCATCGGCGATTGCGGATCTTATCAACGAATGTCTGGGTGTGGATTCGGGGACGATAAACGGGAATGACGTTGTAGACGCTGTCGATAGTTTTGAAGGCAGGCGGGTGCTCCTGGTGGAAGATGTAGAAATAAACCGTGAGATTGTCCAGGCCCTGCTTGAGCCTACGTTGCTCGAAATAGACTGCGCAGCCAACGGCTATGAAGCGGTGGAAATATTTACAAAAAACCCGGAAAAATACGACATGATTTTTATGGA
>JAIRLQ010000185.1 GCA_031259345.1 Treponema sp. | reverse complement strand
TCCCTTTAGAAGGAGTATAGTTAACTCATGGCTGAGAATGGGAATTTAGATCGGCTGGCAGCCGGCCTTCCCCTTGAGGAACGACACAAGCTGCTCCAAAAACTTAACAACCAGTCGAATATTTCGGACGAGCCTCTCTATGTTCCGGACAACAAAGGAGTTTCCGCCCTTTCCGCCGAGGAACAATACGCCCGGCTGCCCTGGTATCTCAAGCTTTGGTTTTTTATTTTAAGCCTGTTCAAGGCCAGGCCGCCTGTCAGACTTTTTGAAGATCGCCAGGTGGCGCATGTCGGCCGTCAAATCGAAGAAAGTTTTCCGGGGTTGTACGATTACCAAAAAAGCAGGCTGCTTTCCGCCTTCCATGTGGAACTGGAAAAACTTAGAGATGCGTCCCGTTTTTTTTATATCGCTCTGGATGCAAGTTTTAACCGCGACAAAGGGGCTTTTTACGCTTTTTTGGGTTCTCTGGAAATGGCGCCGGTTCATAAAAAACTTTCTGCCGAAACAGACCCCGCCGTTCTGGCGGAAAGCTGCCCTGACCTTTCGGAACAGGAACTGCGGAAAAAAGCTTTTCTGGCAATGGATACCGCTCTGGAAGAAATAGACGAGAGCATGCGGGGCGCCATGTACTTTGACGCCCGATCCCTCTATTGCCTTAAAGAACTTTCTTCTTTTTTATTCGACCGTCTTATTATGTCCTTTTCTTTTGACGCTTCCCTGGGGGGCCATAGCTGTTCGGCCAGTGTGGTCAAAGATTTGCTCACCAATCTGAACAATATTTTGGTATCCCTTAAAACCATTCCGCCAATGCCGCTTTTGGGATCTCTTTTTATGTTTCTTTTGCAGGAAAAACAAGGAGAGCCGGGTTTTGATATCAATAAAGAGATCAGCGCCGTTTTGACCAAAGCGGAAGAAGCTCTGGCGGTAATTCGGGAATTCAACCGGCAGGTTCCGCTTACGAAAATTCTCCGCTGCGCTTCAAGGAATATGTCTTTGAGCCCAAAAGAAATTTCCGGCGGCGAAGACTGGTTTGTGGTTTACCGGGAATATTGGAAACGCCGCATCGAAGCCCTTTTTGCTTCTTTCATGCGGGAAAAAAAGCACCGGGATCTGCTCAATTCATTCCGCTATTTTTTAAAAGGCAAGAACCTTAAAACGCTGGGGAATACTGTTTCCGAAACAAACCCCGACGGCATTCCCGTAAACGGAGCCCTTGGGCTTTCTTTTCTTTTGACGTTTTATTCGGTAGTGTTCATGGCGGAACTCAACAATACCCTGAGGCCCATTCTTATTGACGGTGAATTTTTTCGCAAAGAAAACCGCAGCGAGTTCATCGAAGCTTATAACGATCTAATAAAGCTTGAAGATGAGATTCATAAATTTGAAATGGACATAGCCCTTTCCGGCGATTTTGGCAAACGCTATTCCCAGGCCCGCCAGGAAATGACATCCCTGCCGGTAAAGCGGCGTAAAATTCAACTTGTCGTTGAAGAAGCTTCCGGCGAAGCCCTGTCAATAATTGAATCCGCCCGGCGCGCTTCCCGAAGCATGGTAAATATTCTGGGCGGTATTATCAGCAAAGACTCTATGGGAAAATATGATTCCCTTTCCAATTTTAAAAAGATGGCCGAAAAAATTCCCGATTTTGAAGCCAGCGTTGATGACGCCCTGCAAAAATTCAAAAAAATAATACAGATTCTTGAGGATATAGATGTCATTGATATGCATTAGGGGGCTTTTAAAAATTCCGGCCTTTAAGGGCGCCTTTATAAAATGATGCTTTATCCATTTAATTTGGATTTTGTTAATTATGGCGATAAAAAGATCCCCGTTGCCCATTATCCCTTTATGTTTAACGGCAAAACCGTACCCGGGGTTTTATGCGCCGTTTCGGGACGCCTTGCGGGGGACATGATCTGCGAAAAAGACAACAGCGCCCGTCTTGCCCTCTTTAGCGCCCTCAGGCTGGATTTTAGGCGGGTTGCGGGCCTGTGGCAAATTCACTCCCGGGATCTGGTAAGCGCCGGGAAAGACCGCGTTCCTTTTGGCGTAAAGGGGGACGGCCTGGTGTGCGCGGAACGCGGCATCGCCCTTTCCGTAACCGTTGCCGACTGCCTTCCGGTTTTTTTGTACGATACGCAAAGCGGCGCCTTTGCTTTGGTTCACTCGGGCTGGAAAGGCACAGGAATTGCCGTCAAAGCCCTTGAACTGATGAAGGAAAAATGGGGCGCAAAGGCCCAAAGCACTGCCGCGATTCTTGGCCCCTGTATTCAGCCATGCTGCTATAATGTTGATAAAGAACGCGCCCGCGTTTTTGCCGCGGACTTTGGCGGGCAGTCGGTGCGCCGCGGCGGCGGAACCTATTACCTCGATTTACAGGCGGCCAATATCAAGCTTCTTAAAGACGCGGGGGTGCGCAATATCGCGTTTTGTAAAGACTGCACCTTTACCGACGGGCGTCTGGGTTCGTTCAGGCGGGAGGGCGCTTCTTATACCCGCATGGCGGCTGTACTCTACTTTCCCGGCTAAAGCGCCGGGCGGCCAATGCTATTTAGAGTCTGTCCATAATGTAGACACATTATGGACAGACTTCCTTAAAAAACGCATTTTCGCAGCCGTTAGGCGAGAAAATGCAAGGCCTGTCCGTAAAGTAACCGACTTTGTGGACAGACACTATTTAGAGTCTGTCCGCAAAGCAAGCAACCGGGGCTTATCCTTCTTTTTTTTTAGCCGCTTTTTTTGTATAGTAAAACCGTGTACGACTATAAAGAACCCTGCAAAATAAAAATCGCGTCTGCCCTTAACGCCCTGTTTGCGCAGGCCGGTTTAAGTGAAACCGCCCTCGCCGCGGATATTCAGGCGGAAATTCCCCCCAGGCCCGAAATGGGGGATCTGGGCTTTCCCATGTTTGGCTATGCAAAACTTTTGCGTAAAGGCCCGCCCCAAATTGCCGCAACGGTTTGTGAAATCCTGGCAAAGCAGCAGCCGCAAACGGGGGATGTTTTTTTTGCCGAAGGACCCTATGTAAATGTCAGGCTGGATCGGGGCAAGGCCGCGCCGGAAATTCTTGCCTGTGTATTGCCCGGCAGCGGCGCCGACGGCGGCTTTGGCAGGCCGGGGACTTTAACGGGGCAAAAGATTATGGTGGAATTTTCAAGCCCCAATACCAACAAGCCCCTCCACCTGGGGCATCTTCGCAATGACGCGCTGGGCGAAAGCGTTTCCCGCATCCTGGCGGCGTGCGGGGCCGAGATACGCAAGGTTTGCATTATAAACGATCGGGGTATCCATATCTGCAAGTCAATGCTGGCGTATAAGGAGCACGGCGGCGGTGCAACTCCCGAAAGCGAGGGCGTCAAAAGCGACCGCTTTGTGGGCGACTGGTATGTGGCCTTCAGCAAAGAGCTTAAGGCCGAAACCGCCGAGCGCTTAAAACAGGGTATCCCCAAAGAAGATGCCGAGGCCAAAGCGCCCTGCCTGTGCCGGGCGCGGGAGCTGCTTCGCAAATGGGAGGCCGGGGACGGCGAAACGGTGGCGCTTTGGGAAAAGATGAACGGCTGGGCTGTTTCGGGCTGGCTGGAAACCTATAAACGTACCGGTGTTTCTTTTGATAAATATTACTACGAACACGACACCTACCTTTTGGGTAAAGACGAAATTTTAAAGGGCCTCGACAAGGGCGTTTTTTACTGCGAGGCCGACGGCTCGGTGCAGGTGGATTTGACGGCGGAAAAGCTGGACAAAAAGGTGCTTCTGCGTAAAGACGGCACTTCCATCTACATAACCCAGGACATAGGCACCGCCATCTACCGCCACAATGACTGGCCGTTTAACACGCTTGTGTATGTGGTGGGATCGGAGCAGCAGTATCATTTTAAGGTGCTTTTTACCATCCTTAAAAAGCTGGGCTACGACTGGGCCAAAAACCTGTATCACTTAAGTTATGGCATGGTGAACCTTCCGGAAGGCAAAATGAAAAGCCGCGAGGGTACGGTGGTTGACGCCGATGACCTTATCGACAGCCTGCGTAACATGGCGCTGGAAGAAATCCGCGGCAAGGAGCGTGAGGATGCCGTGGGGAATGCGGCGGAAATTGCGGAAAAAATCGCGCTGGGAGCGCTTCATTATTTCCTTCTGCAGGTATCCCCGGTAAAAGACATGCTCTTTGACCCCAACGAGTCCCTTTCGTTTAATGGCAACACCGGGCCGTACCTTCAATATATGGGCGCCCGCATTTCTTCTTTGCTGCGCAAGGCAAAAAATGAAGGGTCGGAAGGGGAATTATCCGCTTCTTGCTGCTCGCTGCTTGTTTCCGGCGCCGAGTGGGACTTAATCAAAATCCTCGCCGCCTATAGCGATGCCGTCGCCGCCGCCGCCGCCGGGATGGACCCTTCGGTTCTGACGGGCTACCTGTATGAGCTTTCCAGGGCTTTTAGCCGCTTTTATCACGATTGCCCCATCCTTTCCGCCGGAAAAGCGGAACTTGTCCGGGCCCGGCTGGCTTTAAGCCGGGCTGTGCTGCGGGTGCTCCGCGACGCCCTGCATCTTGTCTGCATACCTTTCCTTGAGGTGATGTGATTCGCGGGATGGGCAAAGGCATTTATTTTGAGCTAAAAGGGGGCGCGCGCCGATGCTTGGGCGCTCCGGAATTATATAATTCTGCTCCGGAATTATATAATTCTGCTCCGGAATTATATAATTCTGCTCCGGAATTATATAATTC
>JAIRLQ010000264.1 GCA_031259345.1 Treponema sp. | reverse complement strand
ACTTCTTCGGCATACTTCTCCATAGTCCAGCTTTTTTCGCAGCCGCATACGCCAAAGGCAAACTTTTCCAGTATTGCCATGCCGTTTTCACAATGGGTTACCTCAGGATGAAACTGCAGGCCAAACCAGGGCTTTGTATCGTGAATCACCACCGCGGGATAGCCTGTCTCGCTTGTTCCAATCAGGATAAATCCCGAAGCCAGTTTTGTGAGCGTATCCCCGTGGCTCATCCAGGCGGTAAAAACGGGTTTCTTTTTAAAAGAGGAAAAAAAAGGAACGGCGTGCTTTGGAACGGACGCGGCGCTCACTGTTACGCCTACTCCGCCGTATTCCCGCCTGGGCAGAGGCTCCACTTTGCCGCCCAGCATTTGGGTCATAACCTGCAGGCCGTAACAAATTCCCAATAAAGGAAGATTAAGGGAATAAATCTTTTTATCCGGCCGGGCGCCCTCTTTGGTATATACCGATTCGGGCGACCCCGAAAGCACGAGGCCTTTTACGCCTTTAAAAATATCGCCGGATAAAAATTCATCCGTAAAGGCGGTGTCGCCGGGTATTACTTCCGAATAAACGCCAAGTTCCCGGATACGCCGCCCGATTAACGCCGTGGTTTGGCTTCCAAAATCCAGCACCAATATTTTATCCATATCTTGCCATATCTTAACGAACCCAGGGCGATTTTCTAATAATCGTTTCTTTGCGATCATAGCCTACAGACACAATATCTATAGGCGTTTCACAGAAGCGTTCTATAAACTCAATGTACTCCATAGCCTTCACAGGAAACTCTTCATAAGTCAGCGCGTTGGAAAGCGGTTTCTTCCAGCCGGAAAAACTTCGCAGCACCGGCTTTGCGCTGTTTAGGGCTTCAATGGAGGCCGGAAAATTTTCTAACATTTTATCATCTACCCGGTACGCCACGCAGGCTTTAATTTCGTCCAGCGTGTCATACACGTCCAAATGCGTCATCACCAAAGAGTCGATAGAATTGGTAAGGCATGCGTAACGCAGAGCCACAAGATCAAGATAACCGCAGCGGCGGGGCCTCCCGGTGGTAACGCCGTACTCGCGGCCTGTATCGCGCACAAACTTGCAAAGCTCGTCCTCGCCCGAAGGATCAAACTCGCTGGGAAAAGGCCCGTTCCCTACCCGTGTGGAATAGGCCTTAAACACCCCAAGCACTTTGTCCAGCGCGCGCGGCCCAACGCAGCCGCCTATAGCCGCCCCGGCGGCGTTGCTCATGCCGCTCGAAACATAAGGATAGGTACCCAGATCCAAATCCAAAAGCGTACCCTGGGCGCCCTCAAAAAGAATCTGCGCGTTTTTGCGATGCACCAAATAAGAAGAAAGATCCACCGACATCGATTCAAGCCTCTTGATATACGGCGTAATAAAATCCCTGTCCGCTTTTTCAAGCCCGTTCATTTTTTCTTTCCACGAAAGATCCGCCAGGCGGATGCCGTCACGGTCGCTCTTCATGGAATAGGTAATGCCGATGCCCCTGCCTGTAGTCCCTATGGGCCTCTTCCTCGCCGCGTCGCGTTCCCTGTCAATCTCAATATATCTTGGCAGCACAATATGCGCCCTGTCGGAAATCAGAATCCGTCCCGAAGTATCGACGCCCCTTTCGTTAAGCATCGTAATCTCGTTTTCCAGGGCCACGGGGTCAATCACCATACCGGCCCCCAAAATCACCATTTTGTCGGGATACAAAATCCCCGATGGAATCAGGTGCAGCGCGTACTCCTGGTCGCCAATCACAATCGTATGCCCCGCGTTGGCGCCCCCCGAAAATCTTACGATTATCTGCGCCTCGTTGGCCAGGTAATCCACAATCTTGCCCTTCCCTTCGTCTCCCCACTGGGCGCCTATCACCACAACTTTCATTAAATTGATTCCTCCAAGTAAGAATACCGTAAAACAGGGCTCTGTATCAACAACACGGCATTACACACAAGGATTATCCAATGTAACGCCCATCCCAAAGAGGGCCAGATCGTATTTTACCGGATCTTCGGGGCATAAAGCCCGCAGCTTTTCCGTAAGGGAAATGACGGCTTTTTTATCGTTGGCTTTGCGCGCCGGGTCCAAAAGGCCAAGGCGCCGGGCAGTGCGGCCCACGTGGAGGTCCAGGGGGATAAAGAGCTCCAAAGGAGAGACACGCTTCCAAAGGCCCAAGTCCACCGGGCCTTCCTTCCGCACAAGCCAGCGCAGGGCCAAATGAAGGCGCTTACACGCGGAGGCCGAGGCAGGGTCGGCAAGGTGCTTAATGTATTTGCCTCCGTTTGCCCGGGCTACGGTTTCCCTAAACAGGGCAATGCCGTCCCAAAGGGAAGGCGGGCTGTCCCGAATAATGCCGGCGCTTTTTTTCAAAGCCGAAGCAAATAAATTTTCCAGGCTGCCAAACGTGTCATAGCAGCGTTTAAAGCCCCTGCAAAAATATAATAAATCATCTTCAAAAAATGTGCGGTGTATACACCGGCGGTTATTATGAGGGCGGGCAAAACCAACCAGGTTTTGGAACACGCTCAATTTACGGAAATTTCCCCGCATTATAAACTCCCGGGGGCTGCCTCCCAAAAGGGCAAACATGCGTTCCGCAGACTTTAAAATCAGATCCCGCCTTCCCCAGGCAATAGTCGCGGTAAGAAAAGCCGCAATCTCGACATCTTCCGGCAAAGCCCCCTCATCAAAAAACCGGTGAGGAAACTTAACCGGATCATTTTGGATAAATTCAACCGTGTTGATTTTTTTATACCAAAGATCAAGTTCTTTTTTTAACTTTAAAGCTTTATCAAGTTTCATTTTTAGGAACGGCTGTAGTTTGGCGCTTCCTGGGTTATCGTAATATCGTGGGCGTGGCTTTCCCTAAGGCCCGCGGCGCTGATCTTTACAAATTTGCGGTAGGCTTTAAGTTCCGCGATGTTTTTGCATCCGCAATAGCCCATTCCTTTTTTAAGGCCCGACCCAAGCTGATTAAGATAACTTTTAAGTTCGCCCCGGTACGGCACCCGGCCTTCTATGCCTTCGGGCACCGGGGTTTCGTCTTTGCCAATCTGGTAGCGATCCCCCGAACCATCCGCAATGGCCCCCAGGCTGCCCATACCCCGGTACTCTTTGTAGATCCTGCCGTCAAAAATAATTTCGCTGCCCGGAGCTTCTTTTAAACCGGCAAAGAGGTTTCCAATCATCACAAGGTCCGCTCCGGCTCCAATAGCCTTGGTAATGTCGCCCGAAAATTTAATGCCTCCGTCGGCGATAATGGGGATGCCCTTTTTGGCGGCCTCTTCGGCGCAGTCCCACACGGCGGTAAACTGGGGAACGCCGATACCGGCAACTACCCTGGTAGTACAAATGGAGCCCGGGCCAATGCCAACTTTAACCGCGTCGGCTCCGGCTTCGATAAGGCGGCGGGTTCCTTCTTTTGTCGCGACATTTCCGCCAATCACCGGCACGCCAAACTTTTCTTTAATATCCCGCACTGCTTCCATAACATTTTTTGAATCGCCGTGGGATGTATCAAGAACCACAAAATCGATTTTCATGCTTTTTAAAAGCGGCATTCTGACATTATAATCCTGAGGGGACACCGCGGCGCCGACAATAAGGCGGCCGGATTTATCGGTTGCGGCTTTTGGGTAAAGCGCGTGCTTTTCCATGTCCTTTACGGTGATAAGCCCGGTAAGGCGGCCGTCGGAATCCACCACCGGAAGTTTTTCGATGCGGTGCTTGTCAAATTTTTCACGGGCGCTGGAAACCGAAGGCTCGCCCTCTTCTACCACGGGGTTGCGGGTCATCACATCGGTTACCATTAGTTCGTCATCCCGGCAAAAACGCAAATCCCTGCCGGTGATAATTCCCATCAGCCTGCCGCCGCTGTCCAGCACCGGCAAGCCCGAAACATTAAAGCGGCTCATCACCGCTTTAACGTCTTTTACCTTTGCGTCGCCGCCTACGGTTTTGGGGGCGTCGATAACCCAGTTAAGGTAACGCTTAACCGCCCCTGCCTGCCGGGCCTGTTCTTCGGGTGAAAGGTTGCGGTGAATAACCCCCGCCCCGCCCTCAAGGGCAATCGCGATTGCAAGCTTTTCTTCGGTAACCGTATCCATCGCCGCCGATATAATGGGGACATTTAGTTTTATGCCGTCGCATAAAGTCGTGGTAATATCGCAGTCCTTGGGAAGTATCTGTGAATACCCCGGAAGCAGCAGCACATCATCATAAGAATAACATTCAACAAACATAATTTACTCCTTACTTTATTATTTATTAGTCATTAAGTTTCTGTATTTAACAGAAAGTTCTTTTGCCTTCCCGGCGGCAAGGCCGCGGTATTGCCCGGGATTTTCAAACCACGCGAGGGCGCCGGACTCATTATCAATCAAACCAAGTTCCGCCATTTTTTTGCCGATACGTTCCAGAATTTCACTCTCTTTTGCCAGGGCTTCGGCAAAACTCAATTTTTCTTTTTCCGCCGCAAGGGTAATTTTCCGTATCAGTTCATGGGCGTCAGAAACTCCGGACTCGGCCAGCAGTATATACGCGGGCTCCGCAAGGACCCCGCCCACAATGCCCGCGTTCCCGCTAAGGTTTAAAAGAAGCCGTTCCCTGTCAACGCCAAGGCCCTCTATCACGGCGGACATGCGGCTTACTGCCATGCAAAAGCCCGCCACATAATCGGCAATAAAACGCTGGCTTGCGGAATTGGAAAGATCCCGCTGGTGCTCGCTGATTTGATCCATAAAAAAGCTGGTTACTCTGGGCATAAACGCTTTCCACAAACTTTTGACATGCTCGGAATTCCAGGGGTTCCGCTTTTGGGGCATTGTTGAGGAGCCTACCTGGGACGCCCCAAAACCTTCCCGCAGTTCGCCAAT
>JAIRLQ010000231.1 GCA_031259345.1 Treponema sp. | reverse complement strand
AGGGTCAATTAAACGAGGCTGGTCCGGGAAGCCCGTGCCTTCATCCGGTACTTCCTGGCCAGTCTTTATTTGCGCCTTTTCTTTTTGGGAACGATGACAGGCTGGGGACTGTCAACCGGCGCCAGCGCTCTTTTTTTTGCAATGTATTTATTAATAATAAGCTGCTGCACCATGGTCAGCACATTGGACATAATCCAGTAAAGGAGCAGCCCCGAGGGCACATCGTAAAGGATAAAGAAGAAAACAATAGGCATGGCATAGAGCATCATCTTCATCTGGCTGTTGCCTTTTTGATCCGGCGTCTGGGTAACTTTGCCGTAGAGCAGTTGGGAACCCACGTACAAAAAGGGCAGAAGCCTTATATCGCTCCAGCCCAAAAAAGGAACCTTAAAGGGGGAAAAATTAAACACCGATTCGGGCAGGGAAAGGTCGGGAATCCAGCCGGGGATAAACATGGCGCCCCTAAGGTCGAAGTGGTTGTTGAAAAGATTGTACATGGCAAAAAAGATGGGGATCTGGATTATCATGGGAAGGCAGCCCGACATGGGATTATAGCCCTCTTTTTTATAGAACCCCGCCATTTCCTGATTCATCTTTGTGGGGTTGTCCCGGTATTTTTCCTGAATCTCTTTGATTTTTGGCGCCAGGGCCTGCATGCGCATGGTGGATTCGGAACTTTTACGAGTAAGGGGGAACATAACAAGCTTAACCAGTACGGTTAAAAGAAGTATGGCAATCCCGTAGTTGTTTACTATATTATTGAAGAAAACGAGGAGCCACTTTAAAAGAGTTTCCAGAGGCGCAAGGAATCCCCTGGTGTTTGCGGCTTCAATAAGGCCGGTGTTCGATAATTTCCAGGGATTGTCGGCGTTGTTGTACCTCTTCAGCACTTCCTGATTTTTGGGGCCAAGGTAAAACTGGTACTTGTCTTCGATGCGGGAGCCCCCGGTCGCGGGCCGGGTTATAAGAAGCCGTGAGGCGGCAGGCAGATCCGCTTCGGGGACCGATGAAAAGGCGATATTGTACTGATTGGCATAGGGCAGGGCAATAAGGGTAAAGTACTTTCCCGCGATAGCCGCCCATGAAGGCTGGGTTGTAATTACTGTTGTACTTCTGTCATTTACCTTTTCGGTTTTAAGTTTGCCTTTATAGCTAAGATAGTGGCGGTACTCGTAACGCTGGTCCAGTTTTTCAAACTTGGGGCCGATTTGGGGGCCAAAGGCCAGGGTATAGGACGCGCCGCCAAAGTTGAAGCCGTTGACTGTATAGCCGCCGTCCATGATGACATCCAATTGGAAGAGATAATCATCTTTTTTAAATTCATAGCGTTTGGTAAGGGTAAACGTTCCGCCCCCGCTAACGTTAAAATCCCTGGAAAACTCAACGATAAGATCCGATACTTTCCGTACCCGGAAATAGGAGCTTTCCGGTCTGATTCTGCCTGCCAAAAGGTCTTCTTCGTTGCCAAAGCTGACGCTAAAGGCATGGGCCTGGGACGAACCTGAAAAAATCATTTCTACCGGCGTATTCCCTTTCTCTTTATGTTCTTTTAAACGAAGGGAAGTAATATCCCCGCCGGCATTGGTCAGGGTAACGGTCATCAGGTTGGTGTCGATGATTACAGGCGGTTCCGGCAGGGGTTCCCCGGAGCCGCTTTCGGGAGCAACGGCGGCGGCAGGCGGGGCAGGCACATTTTCGCTCCGGACCAGTTCCTGGCTGGGGGCGGGGCTGGTCTGGGCTTGAGACGGCTCTGCGGCAGCGGGGGCAGGGGCGGCAGGGGTCTGGGGATATATGGCTCCCATGATTAGATAAAACCCAAATATTACCGCCATTGAAAGCACTACGGCTATTACAGTTCTTTTTTCCATTTAATTTCCTTTAATAGGTGATGAGCCTGTTCCAAAAACCGGATTTTTGGAACAGTTGATATTTCTTTGCCCGGCCGCTTTAGGGCTGTCCGGAACCGGATCGTAACCGCCCGCGTGGAAGGGGTGACAGCGGAGTATACGTTTAAAGCCCAGGTAAAAGCCTTTGCAAACGCCGAATTTGGCAACTGCCTCGTATGTATATGCGGAACAGCTGGGGGTATATCTACAACAGGAAGGAAAAAGCGGTGAAACCGCTACTTGATAAAATCGTATTAAAAGGAGGAAAAAGCTCCTGACGGATATCATCTTTGTTCCTGATTATAAAAAAGACCGGCGCGGGAAAAAAGCTGCCTTAGCTGGTCCATTCGGGATGCAAAACTGTCAATTCCGGGATAAACCAGCAGCACCATGTCGTAGCCGTTTTTTATCTCTTGGCGCAAATGGCGGTACGCTTCCCGGCTTAAACGGCGGGCACGGTTGCGTTTTACGGCGCAGCCGAATTTACGCGAAAAGGTAAAGGCTACCCGGTTATGCGGCAGACCGTTTTTCATCAAAAGCAAGCGGGCGCCCCCGCAGGAAACCTGTCTGCGCCGGCTGAAAACTTCCCGTATTTCGTCCCTTCCCTTTAACCGTTCCTGCCTGGGAAAGCGGCAATCGCCGCCCCTGGGGGACAGCCCTGTTTTCACGCTAATAAGGCTTCTTTTCGTCCGAAATCGTCAGCTTTGTGCGACCCTTGGCCCGGCGCCGTTTTAGCACCAGGCGGCCTCCCCGGGTCTTCATCCGGGCGCGGAACCCGAATTTACGGTTCCGCTTAACTTTGCTGGGTTGATAAGTCCGCTTCATGGGATCTTCTCCTGTATATTTAAAGGTTCATAAACGCAAAACAATAGATACCAGTATAGCGAATTTGGCGCTTGTGTGTAAAGTGCCCTGATTAGATTCTGGCAAAAGCATGTATTCGCTAATCCAAATAGGACGCCCGGGCGCTTCCCCGGCTGGGTGCTAGATGGACGAAGCATGTGTGTAATCATTAATGCAATAAACACTGTAAATACTCCTGCGTCCACGGGCGGGGACAATCACCTACGCAAAAACTATGGAGGAGTCCGCTTACGAGCCCCGCCCTTGTGTTCCTTGTATTTCCTTACCGGGGCTTTCTCTGCTCATGGGCAATAGCTACTATTGTTTTTCACTGAGACATTGCTACAGGGCGGGTCTCTCCAGCGGGGAACTCCATAGATGTTTTTGCTCCGGAGATTGTCCCCGCCCTGTAACAGGCTTATTCCTGTGTTTGTTTGCTTTATGATTTCACTATAGTGGGTGGAATAGGAGGCCGCCCGGCGTCCTGTTTGTGTTATCGGCAAATGCGCTTGCTTTATGATGGGGGCAGGGAGCATACCACATTTTCTGCAGGCACGCTTCTCTAAAACGGATTTACAGCCTTTCTATTTCTTCCGGGCTTAGCCCGGTGTATTGGGATATTTTTTCAACCGGTATATTGTCGGCTTTCATGTTCCGGGCATCTTCGGCCTTGGCCTTTACGAGGCCTTCCGTGAGTCCTTCCGCAATCCCTTCAGCTTTACCTTTCTCTATTCCTTCCGCAAAACTGGCCCTCTCTCGTGAGGTTTGATCCCACATCCATTTGTCCCGGGCGTCTGCAAGGAGTCTTAGACTTTATGATTATTGAAATAAAGGGTATCC
>JAIRLQ010000230.1 GCA_031259345.1 Treponema sp. | reverse complement strand
CTGGGTCAGGCCGCCGCCGCCGTTTGCGATATTCAGGCACCCGGTATGCAAAGCCCGGGAGGATCGGTATCAGCAGTTCCTTGAACGGCATAACGCGGACGGCATCTGTGTAACCGGGGTTCGGATGGCCGAATCCCTCCAACGGCTTAAGTTTATGACGCTTTCCTTTTCGGCAAAGTCAGGGCTTGCCCGCGGAAATATGGTCTGGCCAATGTACGATTGGAAAGACGTGGATATTTGGCGGTATTTGTACGAAAACAAGATCGACATACCCGAAGTATACTTGTATATGTACCAGGCGGGTATCCGCATAAACCAGCTCCGGGTATCGCAGTTCTTTTCGGTTGATACCGCGAAGTCCCTGGTAAAGATGAACGAATATTACCCTGACCTTATGGACCGGATAATCCGCAGGGAACCAAACGCGTATCTTGCGGCTTTGTATTGGGACAGTGAAATGTTCCGGCATTCAAGCAGGACCCGGAGGGAACTGGAAGCGCCGAAGGATTACAAAGCAGAAGTCTTCAAATTGTTTCAAAATTACCGGAAAAACTTTGTAATGTATAGCTCCCTGATAAATGCGGACAATATCATCAAGTTACTGATAAAATACGGTCCGATTATAGAGGATAAGGTCTATAAGCAGATTTATGACTGTCTGGTCGCGGGAGATCCAAAACAAAGGACGCTCCGAGGAATTATCGCGAATATCAACACGCAGTATACAAAACCCTACAACATGAACAGGAAAAAGTGATGAATAGTAGGTTAACGGCGCCGCTGGCCACTTTGCAGTGGGTAGATCGAAACAAATTAAAGGCCAATGGATGGAATCCCAATAAGGTATCACGGGAAAACCTTGATCTTCTGGTTCAATCTATCCTCTCAAACGGTTGGACGCTTCCGATAGTCTGCCGGCCGGATTACACCATCATTGACGGCTATCACCGGTGGACCGTAGCCGGGGAGGAACCCCTGAAAAGCAAGCTGGGGGGCAAAGTCCCTATAGTCATAGTAAAGCATACGGACGAGGCCGGGGATGTATACGGAACAGTAACCCATAACCGGGCCCGTGGGACACACCTCCTTGAGCCAATGAAGAACATTGTCAAACGGCTATTGGAGCAAGGGAAATCCATTAAAGAAATCAGCAAGGAGCTTGGTATGAAGCCGGAGGAAATATTCCGCCTAACTGATATCTCAAAAGAGGAATTCCTGAAGCTTATGGCGGAACGGTCAACCGGTTATTCCAGGGAAATATATCTGCGGAGAGTATAGTTACTTGACGGCGGCCCGGGGAGTCGCTATACTGGCAACGCATCGTCAGTTTGGCGGGTCTTGGAGCGGTGCGAGAGCGGCTGATACGGGCTCCCTGCTAAGGAGTTATATCCCGAAAGGGTATCGGGGGTTCGAATCCCCCCTGCTCCGGAAGAAGAATTTACACTGGCAAAGAAACAGCGCTTGAGGGGCTTGCAGCGGCTGTTGAATGGGCAATGAAGATTACCAAGGCTTTATCCATCAGAAACTCGTGAAAAAAACGTAGGTACTTTTGGAGTTTTATAGACTGAGGGTACATTCGAGGCCCGGAATTTCGCTAGGCGCGAGAATTTTTCAATACGGTTTCGTTTCATAGGGGGGATTTATGAGGGGAAGTCAAACAGAAACCAAAAGCAAGGCAAAAACCACACCGAAGACGGCAAGCAAAACAAAAACCACAATAGTAAAAAAACCTACCAAAAAATCGGCTGAAAAAAGTGAGAAAAAAAAGGCCGCTGAAAAACCTGAACCGGTGAAAGTGAAGTTAGTCAGTACTGAAGAGCTGGCTCAATTTGTTGGGGTTGATCCGCGGCGGATACAGCAGCTCACGCAAGAAGGGGTAATAAAAAAAGATCCCGGCAATAAAAAAACCGCAAAGTATGATTTTGTCCGAAACGTGCATAGTCTTTTGCAATACTATCGGCAAAAATCAGACAGCCGCAGGTCTGGCGATTCTGATGAGATGGTCAATGAGAAGTTAAAACAGATTTCCGCAAAGCGAAAACTGGAAGAACTAAAGCTGGCGCAACTGGAAGGAAATTTGCATAAGGCCGAGGACATTGAAAGAATAATAGGGGCGATGTTGACGCGGCTAAGGATAAACCTTCTGGCAATACCGATGGGGCTGGCGCCGATATTGCGGGACATGGATAACACCATGGAGATCGCTGAAAAGCTGGATGAGCGAATACGCCGGGCGATGAATGAGGTTGCGGAAATGGATCTAAAAAAATTGGTTGAAGAGGAAAACCTGTCGGCGGAAGAAACGTAAACACAATGCCAATACCTGAAAAAAGCTATACATTGGGAAAACGCTTGCAAAGCGTAATCAAGCCGCCGCCTAAAATAACAATTTCCGAATGGGCGGAAAAAGAGCGCGTTGTGTCGAGTGAAGAAACATCCGCGCCGGGTGATTGGCATTCCGATAGAGTCCCTTACACAGTTGGCATAATGGACGCAATAAGCAATCCGAAAGTAGAACAAGTAGTTGTGATGTGCGCTGCCCAAATGGGCAAAACAAATGCCGGCATATTGAACCCCATCGGATACTACATCACTTATGACCCCTGCCCTATTATGGTGGTTCAGCCGACAATAGCGATGGGTGAAACGTTCTCCGGGAAACGGCTGACCCCCATGCTCCGGGACACGCCATGCCTGCGCGGAAAGATCGCACCGGAGAAATCAAGAAACCCTGATAATAAAATTTTGGAAAAATCATTTCCCGGTGGATACATTGTCATAGCCGGCGCCAACAGCGCCCCTTCCTTAAAGTCGCGGCCGGTACGTGTTGTTTTATTTGACGAGGTTGACGAGGCTCCGGATAACCTTGCCGGACAAGGCGATCCTATAGAACTGGCCTTTGCCAGAACGAACGCATTCCCCAATCGAAAGAAAGTCCTGACATCTACCCCAACAATAAAAGGCAAGAGCCGTATTGAAGCAGCCTATAACGATTCAACCAGGGAACGGTGGTCACACCAATGCCCGAAATGTAAGGAATGGTCACCGTTTTCCTGGCGGCGGTTTGATTTTGAAACGATGAGAATGTCCTGTCCATTTTGTGGCGGGGCTTATTCAAGGCGGGAATGGGAAGCCGGAGGAGGTATGTGGGTGGCTGAAAATCCGGAACATAACACCAAGGGCTTTCATGTTAATGCGCTTGATTCCCAGCTTACGTGGGATAACCTTGTGGGAAAATGGGCGGATGCCAAGCGGTTGGCAAAGAAAGGCGACTATTCAAAACTGATAACTTTCATAAATACGATCCTTGCCGAGACGTGGGAAATAAAAGGAGAGGTTGTGGAATCCCACGCGCTTGAAACACGGCGTGAGGTTTACAGTGCGGAAGTGCCCGACGGCGTTTGTGTACTGACGATGGGCGTTGACGTGCAGGATAACCGCCTGGCTTATGAAGTGGTCGGCTGGGGGCTGGGCTTTGAATCCTGGGGAATTGAGTACGCGGAGCTATTCGGGGATCCGCGGCGGGGCGAAGTTTGGAACAGGCTTGATGATTTGCTGGCGCGGACATGGTCATACAGTAACGGGAAACGGTTACGGATAAGCCGCGTGGCGGTCGATACCGGAGGACACATGACGCCCCAGGTTTATGCGTACTGCAAAGCCCGGCAGTCACGCGGCGTCTATCCGATTAAAGGCCAGGGCGGGGATAAACTGCCATTGACCCGGCCGTCAAAGGAAAGCCGGGAGAAAGGTTTGTTCATCGTCGGCGTTGACGGGGTAAAAGCCGATATATTATCATGGCTTAAAATCGGGCAGCCAGGAGATGGGTATTGCCATTTCCCGAAGGATAATGACGATATACCCGTAAGAGGTTATGACGCCGCGTATTTTGAAATGCTGACCGCCGAAAAAAAGGTGGTTGTGCAAAACAAAAAAGGGTTTAATGTGTATGAATGGCACAAGGCGGCCGGGGCCAGGAACGAATCATTTGACTGCCGGGTGTACGCACGGGCCGCCCTCCGCATAATGTCCCCGAAGGACGATATTATGTTGAAACGGATCTATGCGGCGGAGCCGTGGGCCGGGCAAACCGAAGGAAAAAAGCCGGTTGTTACCCCGGAACCCGGCAAGAGAAAAAAGCGGGTTGCCGGCAAAAACAAAATAGCCCGGGAGAAGGGCGTGGAATTATAGACGGGAGGGATTATGGAGTTAACCAGTGCGCATCTTGAGGCAATCAAAGAAGCGGCGCGGGCTGTCGAATACGGCAGCGTAACCCTAACTATTTCCGCCAACGCCAAAACGCTTGACCTGATAGTCGAAAACCGTGTCAGGATTAAGAAAGAACCAGGCGGGGAAGATGCGGCAGAGGGAGAAGAAGGCCAAGGCTCGGACGGTAATAGCGATGCGCCAGTTGGCGAAGACGATGGTTCGGGCAAACAAAAGAA
>JAIRLQ010000220.1 GCA_031259345.1 Treponema sp. | reverse complement strand
GCGTAGGTAAAAAAATCTTCGATCAGATCGGCAAGAGCTATCGCCGCGAATACCAGGCGGTTCACCCTGGTTTTTTCGGCATTCACCGCATCCTGCCAAATCCGGGTATCCTGTTCCTTTACCAAATCGTAGATTTCCTCGATTTGCAGGGAAACATCGGTTTGTTTCTTGTTGAGTTCCTTCAAAAACTTCCGCCCCTCCGCCGCAAGTTCCGCAAATTCATGCTGGGGAAGCATACCGGTTTCATGGGAAAGCAATTTTTCAAGTTCAGCTTCAAAATTTAGCATAGGCTAAAACCGGCTTTGCGGCGGGGAGCTGCTTTGGCGCACCCACAGACGTAAAACGGCAGGGAAGATACAATAACCATGGGCTTTACTATACCGGCAAAGGGGATTATCCGCAAGGGACCAAGACAAATTCGGGGCAAAATTAACCGTACTTATCCCGGGTTACGCCGTATATACCCTTAGGCAGGGGTTTACCTCCCGCATTTTTTCGGTAAAGCGATCGCTGAAACCGGGCCCGGGTTTTGCGGGTATGGTCCAGCCCGTCACGGCCTTACAGCTCTTGAGCCGCCTGTAGGCGTGGCGCAGGGTCTCCAGAAAGCGGTCTTCCTCTTCCGGGTTTTGGGGAATGTCCGCGGGATTTTCCCCCGCCGAATCGATAAGTACGGAAAGTCCCCCGGCGTCCGCGGCGAGGAATATCTTCCGCAGATATGCCAGGTATTCTTCGTGGTAAACGCCCGGTTCCATGCCTCCAAGGGCTGTCCAGGGGAGGACATAGCGAATAAAATCCACGCCTTCGCCCTTGATTTGGGCAAAACAGGCCGGCGCGTTTTCCGGCGGAAAGGGTCGTCCCGCCAGATCCCGGCCGCGGAGCCCCTCGCCAAAATTTCCCCGCCCGGTTTCCGTCCCGGAACGCGGATCTTTGTCTGAGTTTTGCATGCTTATCCCCCGTTCTTTGGAAAAATTTGACCTTACATAATAATTGTGCAATAATACTATAATAATAATATAGGGGCTTTTCACCACGCACTGAATGGCTTTATTATCCAAGTAAAACCAAGAAGGATTATACCATGAAAAAGAAATTGTCTTTTGCCTTGTGTCTGCTTTTTTTCGCTGTTTTTACCGGCTTTTCCCAGGAGGCCGGGGGCGGATCTTCTGAACTTTCCGGAGAGCTGCAGATGCACTTTGATCTTTACCGTAATGCCGGAAGCTGGAATGAAAGATTGGGAATTTTGCAGGAGGTGGTTCGGGAAGCCCCCGCCGGGGTAGAGCGCTTCTACCTGGACGTTCTGCAAACCATGCTTACTACCTATTCATCGATCAGCGGTACGCAGGACCTGAACACGGCTGATTCTATTGCCAAGATCACTGTGGAAAAGCTGGGAGAGGCAAAATATTCCGCCGCCGCCGCGGATGTCAACAAGGTAGTAACTACCGTTAAGGATCCCGTGGTCCGCTCGGCCGCGATGGTTGCCCTTGGCCAAATGCAGGCAAAGGAGTATCTTCCCCAGATTATCCAAATTCTCAATGACACAAACGGCCGGCCGGCCTCGCAGAACCGCCAATCTTCCGAGCAGCTTGCGTACGGGGCCATTGTTGCCCTGGATCATTTTAGGGATGAAGCCGGGTATCTCCCGGTATTTTTCGCGGCCCGCAGCTGGTACGATGAGCGGGTAAAGAACCAGGCCCGGCAAACTCTGCGGAAAATTTCCACGGAACCCTGGGATCTGCTTATTTCCGTCATTAAGGGCGTGGGTTATTCCATAGAAAACAAGCGGGACGCCCTGCAATTTTTGGATGAATCTTCCGCCGAAAACGGCAAAAAATCCGAAGCCGCAAACGCGGCCCTGGCCCAGACCTGGGTTATTGCGGCGGCCGGCACTTTGGACCGCGAGAACCTCAAGGATCTTCGTAAGGTTTCCATCGGGATGTTGGGTAAGTACGGGGCCGGGGACGATTCGAGTTACAACCTTCTGGAGAGGGCCTATAGCGGGGGCGATATTGATGAAAAGCGCGCGGCTATTAACGCACTGGCGGCTTTGGCCGATTCACAGGCGGTTGCCATTCTGTCCCGGTCCCTCCAGGCTATGAATATCAAACTTGCGGACGATGTCCTGACCAATTCCGACCGGGCCATAACCCAGGCGCTGATCACCGCCCTGGGTAAAACCGGAAACAGCGAGGCCAAACCCGCCCTCAATTCGGTTTTGAATTACGACTGGACCAACGCGATGAAGAATCTTGCCCGGGCCAACCTGCAAAAAATTCAGTGATGCGGCGCCAGGCTTAACCGGTTTTTAACAAGGAGGTAGATTTTAATTATGAAAAAGTTCGCTGTTTTATTGATCTGTGTATTTTTTATCGGCGGTTCCGCAGCGCTCTTTGCGGATACCGAATTGGACACCTATATCCGGATTTACGACTCGCAGACAGCTATGGTAAGCAAATTGGCGATCCTGCATGAGATAATAAGCGAAGGAGGACCCGATCTGGATCCTTTTTGCGCCTATGCTCTGGACAAGCTGCTGGTCGGTTATTCCCGAATTTCGGGCGCGCTGGAATTGGGAGCGGCCGATTCAATTGCCCGCATTACCACGGAAAGGCTCGGGAATGCCAAATACACGGATGCCGCGCAGAATATATGGCGAACCGTAAACACCCTGTCCAACTCCCAGGTACGATCCACCGCGCTGATTGCCCTGGGAAAAATGAAGGCTTTTAATTACCTTCCCCAAACGATACAGATACTTGAGGATTTAAACATTCACCCCGCCGTTCAGGATCGCCAGAATGCCGAACAGCTTGCCCTTGGCGCCATTGTCGCCCTGGAGAATTTCGGCGACCCGACGGGTTATATCCCCGTCTATTTTGCCAGTCAGGGCTGGTATTCCGAGAGGATAAAAAGGCAGGCCCGTATCTCGCTCGAAAGGATCCCCTCGGACGCTTCGGATTCCCTGATTATGGTCATTAAAAGTTCGGGTTATTCTTACGACGAAAAACTGGACGCATTGAACAATATTGGCGATTCTTCCGCCCTAAAAGAGAAAAAGGCGGAAGCGGCGGCGGCGGGCCTGGCTGAAGGCTGGCGCTCAAGTACCGGCGATGTTAGAATGCGGGCAAATTTGGCCGGACTCCGCAAGAAGTCCATTACCATGATCGGTCAGTACGGGGTCCTGGACGGCGATACCGGGGTCTACCAGCTTCTGGACCGCTCATATAAGGAAGGTTACGATGAGGAGGAAAAAATCGGCGCGGTAAGAACCCTTTCCGCCCTGTCTTCCGTCGAATCGGTCAGGCTGCTCTCGTCCTATCTCATTGCCATGAACGTAAAACTCCAGAGCAATACCCTGAACCAGGCGGATGAACGCATGGTACGGGCGATCATTCCCGCGCTGGGGGCGACCCGCAAACCGAATGCCCGTCTTGCCCTGCACGCGGTGACTTCGGCCAACTGGACCAGTTCGATAAAACGGCTGGCTGAGGAAGCGCTGCAAAATATCCCCTCGAACAGCGGTAATTAACCGGTCTATTCGGCAAGAATCTTGAGGATATCTTCGCAGCTTGCGGCTTTGAGAATTTCTGCCCGTTTTTCCGAGCTTTTAAAGAGCAGACTGATCTCCGCAAGAAATTGCAGATGAGGACCGGTTTTCTCCATTGGGGAAAGGGTCATGATGAAAATCCGGCAGGGTTCATGATCCAGAGAGTCAAAATCAACAGGATTATCGGAAATGCCGATACAGGCGACCAGATCACTGATGGTTGCGCTTTTGCCGTGGGGTATCGCGATCCCATGTTTCATTCCGGTGGACATTTTTTGTTCCCGTTCCATAACCGCCGCGTATGCGGCCTGGCGATCCTGAATCTTGTTTGCCGCAACCAAAATATCCAAAAGCTCGTTGATGATCTCCTGTTTATTGGCGCCCTTTAAGTGTAGATTTATCGTTTCCTTAGTCAGTATCATCTTCAGATTCATATTTTTAGTTTAAAACCTCGCCGTCGAAAAGTCAAGGTTTTTGAAGTTTGTTGTTAAGCCACAATAAAAATGTCCCCTATTTTGAGTTTCGTACATTACTCCGCAAAGGGCAGGTAATTAAGGCTGGGTTTGCTATTACGCGCCGGGGCGATCTCCGCCTTGTACCGGGAGGTTTTTTCCGGTAAAGTCATGGG
>JAIRLQ010000191.1 GCA_031259345.1 Treponema sp. | reverse complement strand
TACCGGGAAACTTCTTTTGTTCCCGGCGACCGTTTTGTAGCCAGGACCCTGGACTGGAAAAAGGGAGTTTTTTCCCTGGAAAAAATCGGCAAGGACGAGTGGGATAAAGCGGATCTGTTTTCGTGGCTTGAGGCCGCCGAGGCGGGTTTTGCGGATTCTTTTCGGAAGTTGGGGCCGGGCTCTTCGACAGAAGAGCAGATAGCTTTTGCTTATTGGTACGGCGGCAGCCGTATGCGGGAAGTGCCGGCCTATTCCCTTGAGGAATTCCTTTACGAAAAAACCGATAACATCAGCACCACGTCCTACGGCATCGAAACCCGTTATTGGTACGCGGGCCGGGAAATTCCGGATCGCAGGGGACTGGATGACAGCCAAACCAGGCCCGACAGGACGGACATAGAAAAGCTTTTTTGGGAAAAAAGTATTCCTATTTCGGAATTTGTTATTCAGTCTTATATTAAAGATTTTATGTATCGGGATGAAAGGGACATATCCCTGCTCATCGACAGGTTGATTCCTCCAAATATCGCGCTTAGCGATTCTGAACTGCGGCGCATTGAAGATTACATTACCGGTTTTTACAATGAAGCCCATAAAGTTTATTCTATCTTTCTTGACAAGGAAATGGGCCCCATCCGCCAGCGCGTCGCGGAGCTTCATACCGCGGTGATTGATCTAAGCGCCCGGCTTTCCCGGGAAGATACGGATTCGTCCTGGCTTCCCAAACATACTTTTATTATCCTGTCCCAAGTACAAATCCACACGGCGGGCCTTTTGGAAGATCTGGCCGGGGACGAACTGCCTTTTGAAATCGAAGTTGAAGAGATAGAAAATTCTCTGGATTCCATGGTCGAAACCTATGAAGAAATCCGTATGCATATTGCAAGCTCCCTGGAAAATTCCAGGCGTAATAAATTTTCACTTGTGAAGCCGGGGGTGTACCCCGCAAAGTTTGGCGAACGGCTGCTTCAGTTTTCTGTCGGCGGTACAGAAATATGGCGCAGAGTGGTGGTTAATGAAAATTGCCGTCTCTTTGATTTGCATCAAATTATTCAGGTAAGCTTTGGCTGGAAGAATTCACAAATGCACCAGTTCAGCGCCGAAAAAGTACTGGAAGACGGGCTCTCGGTCAAAGAGCTGGGGGATCAGGGGATTGTAGAAATTTTGTATGAATATGGAACAAAATGGACGGTCAAGATCATGCTTCTTTCCAGGTACGAGACAAATGAAGAAAAGCCCGTACGCTGCGTGGCCGGCGCCGGAGCGCCGCCGCCTGAACTTATCGGCGGCCCCCTGCGCTTTAGCCGCATTGTTTCCGCTCTGGAATGGGGAACCGAAACTGAACGCCATAACGCAAAAAAAGAGCTGGGGCAGGATTTTAATCCCGGCAATTTTGATTTGGAAGCCTGTAACCGCCGCCTGCGGGCCAGCACACTCGAAAAAAACAACAACTACAAGGGAACAAACAAATGAAAAAATCTGAACCACACAACGGCTTGGGCGCGCTGCTGGAAAAAGGCGGAATCTATTACAGGCTAAAGGGTAATACCCCAAAAGAAGCTGTAAACGCTTTAATTGCGGAAATACCTTTCCAACAAATTCCTTCCCCGGAAAACCTGCTTAACGCAGTTTTGGAACGGGAAGCTTTGATGGCGACCAGCATTGGGAAGGGTATTGCCCTCCCCCACCCGCGGAATCCTTTGGCCGCAGGGCTGGCGGAACAATTTGTTGCCCTGGCATTTCTTGAAAAGCCTGTAGACTGGAAAGCCCTTGACGGAAAACCTGTGGACAGCTTATTCCTCATCGTAGCGGCTTCGGCGAAGCTGCATCTTGAGAGCCTTTCAAAAATCACCTTTTTTTGCCAACAGGACGCGTTTTTGGATCTTTTAAAAAGGCGCCCCCCAAGTGAGGAAATTATCAGTTTTATAACAGAAACCGAACAAAACTGGGCATAAGCCCCAAACGCAAACAATAGAGTTGTAAGGAGAGTATACAATGGATACAAAAGCTTTGGAAAAGACAGCCCTCTCGGTAAGGGCGCTGGCCATGGATGCCATTCAAAAGGCCAACTCGGGGCACCCCGGCGTAGTATTGGGCGCCGCGGAATTGGGCGCCATACTCTATGGGGAGATTTTGCGCCACGACCCCGCCAAACCGGACTGGGCCGACCGGGACCGTTTTATCCTTTCCGCCGGGCATGGCTCCATGTTCCTTTATTCGCTGCTTTACCTTTCGGGCTATAAAGGCATGACCATGGATGCCATTAAGTCTTTCCGTCAGGTTGGTTCACCGGCTGCGGGGCACCCCGAATATGACGCCGCCAGAGGCATTGAAATGACCACCGGCCCCCTGGGCCAGGGCCTGGCTACTTCTGTTGGTTTTGCCATTGCCGAAAGTATGCTGGCGGCCCGTTTCAATACTGCCGACCGAAAAATTGTCGACCACTATACCTATGTGCTTGCCGGCGACGGCTGTTTCCAGGAAGGAGTCTCTTCCGAAGCCTGTTCCCTGGCAGGCCACCTGGGCCTGGGTAAGCTCATCGTTTATTACGATTCCAATAAAATCACTATAGACGGCGCCACAGGGCTTGCCTTTACCGAGGATGTGGCCAAGCGTTACGAAGCCTACGGCTGGCAAGTGCTTTCCGGCTCCATGTACGACTTTGAGGAGATTGCCCGCTTGACCAATCAGGCCAAGGCGGAAACACAAAAGCCCAGCCTTATCATCCTGACTTCGATAATCGGCAAAGGCGCCCCCACCAAAGCCAACAGCGCGGGAATTCACGGTTCCCCGCTGGGGGAAGAAGAAGTGGCCGCGGCAAAAAAAGCTCTGGGCATCCCCGGCGATTTTTACGTTGCTCCCGAGGCCGAAATTTACTTTAAAAACAAGCAAGAGGAGTGGAAAAAGGCCCGCGAAGCCTGGCAGAACGAGTTTGACGCCTGGGCAAAAGAAAATCCCGGCAAGAAACAGGAATGGGACGCCTTCTATTCCGGCAAGGCTGTCCCGGTAAAACTGCCCGTATACCAGGCAGGCGAAAAAATCGCCACCCGTACCGCCGGCAATAAAGCCCTTGACGCCATAGCCGCCGCGAACCTCAATCTGGTCGGGGGTTCCGCCGACCTTAAAAGCCCCAATGCCGTGGGCCTTTCCAATACCACGGCGTTTCAGGCCTCTAACCGTACCGGCCGCTACATTCACTTTGGCATAAGGGAATTTGGCATGGCGGCCATCGTCAACGGCATTTCCCTTCACGGCGGCCTGCGTTCCTTTTGCGCGACCTTTATGGTATTTTCCGATTATCTGCGCCCTGCCCTGCGTCTTTCGGCGTTGATGAAACAGCCTGTTATCTATGTGCTTACCCATGACTCAATTTTTGTAGGCGAGGACGGCCCCACGCATCAGCCTGTTGAACATCTGGCAAGTCTTAGGGCTATCCCGAATGTGCGGGTTTTCCGCCCCGCAGATGCCGAAGAATGCGCCGAAGCCTGGGCCATGGCAATGGAACGCACAGACGGCCCTGTCGTTCTGGCATTAAGCCGGCAGAATCTGGAGGTCTTTGCCAAAGACGATCCGGACTGGCGGAACACCATCCGTACCGGCGCTTATGTCGCAAAAAAGACCGCCGCGCCGGATGCGGTGATCATTGCCACCGGCTCCGAAGTCGCTCTTGCCCTGGAAGCGGCCGCCCTGTCAGGCAAAAAGGTGCAGGTGGTTTCCATGGTAAGCCGGGAGCTTTTTGAATCCCAGCCCAAAGCGCTAAGGGACAGCATTGTACCATCCGGTGTCCGGGTAATAAGCTGCGAAGCCGGCGTCCGCCAGGGCTGGGAAGCCTGGGCCAAACCCGGGGACATCTTTTCCATAGACCGCTTTGGTGAATCCGGCCCCGCCCCCAAAGTGGCGGAACATCTGGGCTTTACCGCAAAAGCGCTCTCAGAGTTAATTTCAAGGTAGCCGCAGGGCAGCAATTTAGGTGTTATAGCGGAGCTCTTTTTCCCGGTATTTTCCCGGCGAAATTCCGTAACGCTTCCTGAAAAGGCGGCAAAAGTAGTTCACGTCGCGGATACCGCAAAGCGCGGCGGTTTCCTTAACACTTACCC
>JAIRLQ010000142.1 GCA_031259345.1 Treponema sp. | reverse complement strand
GCCGCCGTTTCCGACTCACCCCTCCCATCCCCTTACGGCGATACCGCGCCGGGCGGAAAGCCGCGGCTTGCCGGACGGGTTTTTTCGCTTTTCATCCTGGCCGAAGGGGGGGACCGTCTTTTCATCATCGATCAGCACGCCGCGCACGAGCGGCTCTTGTATGACCGCTCCCTGGCCGGAAAAATTCCCATGCAGGAACTTCTGGTTCCCATACCCTTCGTTACCGAAGACGAGGAAGGCGACCGTTTTCTCGAAAGGCAGCGGGCGGCCCTTTCAAGGCTCGGCATTAAAATTGAGGGAGAAAACGGGGCCTGGCGGATCTGCGCCCTGCCCGAAAACTGGAAGCTTTCCGACCCGGAAACGGTGCGGGAAATTCTGGAATTGAAAAATTCGCGCGAAAATATGGCCGAACGCTGGGCCGCCACGCTTTCCTGTCACGGGGCGGTGAAGGATGGGGACTACCTCGATGACGGCGCCGCCCTTGCCCTGGCGGAAGCGGCGTTGCGCCTGCCTGTACCGCGCTGCCCCCACGGCCGGCCGATCTGGAAGGAACTCAGCCGGGAAGAACTGTTCCGCGCGGTACGCAGAATCGAGTAAGCCCGGGAATTTAACTATCGGGCTTTAGCCCAAAACCACTAACCACACCGACGGTTCTAATTAAAATAATGAAGATACTACTTCAACAGATTGTTCGCCTCTAAATAAGGCTTTATTGCGTCATAATAATTATTTGCCATTATTTCATATCCACTTTTGTTTGGATGCACCGCATCCGACATATGGATTCCCCATACTCCCTTCCAAATATCATCAATTAATTCAACATTATTCGATTCTGCAAGCGCATTAAACATATCATCATACCGATTAATTATTGCCGTTTGATAAGCATAATCGTCAATTTCAACAGTATGTAGCATTTCCCGTGCAACTACTTCGGTATAAAATTTGGCTATGTATATTTTCCGGTTTCCGTCATCAAGTAAAGCTATAATTTTCTGCAAATTGTCCCTTGTAGAATCCAAAAGAACTCTCCGAAAGACATCATTCGCGCCAAGTTCGACTATTACAATAAGTGGATTTTTTGAAAGAACATCATTATTGATACGGACTAAAGCCTGCAAAGTGGTATTTCCGCTTATTCCCGCGTTGATAACGGGGATACTTACTCTATTTTGTAAATACGCCGGATAAGAGTTGGCTTTGTCGTCAATTCCAGCGGTGGTTGCGCCATAACCGGCGGTAAGGCTGTTTCCAAAACAAACCAATGTGGGAGCGTTGTTATTATTGGTAGATCCATTATCACATCCAATAAAAAACAAACCGATTATTATTCCAATAATACCCAAAGAAAATACACTTTTTTTCATGTAACCCTTCTAAAACATCATAATTTTCCCCGGCTATTCTTCTATCTTTTTGGGGATAAGTTTACCCAGAAAGCTGTCCAGCACAACGCGGACCTTGTGCAGGGTTTCGGTAACATAGAGACTTACCTGGCAAATTTCCAGGAGGGTGCCCGGCATAATGTCCCCGGAAACTTCGATTACCGCGTTTTCGTCCGAGTTGATCCGGCCCAGCAGTTCCGACAGATGGGCGGAAACTTTTTCCTGCTGTTTCTCAAGTTTCACAATGCGCGCCTTTACCCCGGAACGATTCACCTTGCCGTCTTCGGTATCGGCCGAATTGTCATAATCGTAGCGCAGTTGATTCAGGGTAATGGCGATTCGTTTAAGCAGTTCGGTACTCTTTTCCTTATCCTGCACAATGGTAAAATCAATACCGCAGTGGATGCGCGAAACCTTGCCGGATTTTGTCCCTATGGCCCTGGCACGTACCCCGTGCATGGCGTAGATGCTGCTCCCAAGGATGATCCCCTTTTCGGCCATATCCACGGCGCCCATGGTATACACATTGGAACGGACGATCTCTTTGATGACGTACACGTTGTTCCGGCAGGCAAGCCGGCAGTTATCGATAAATCTGGTTTTTACCATCCCCCCAACCTTAAGCAGCGCCCGGCCCCGGCCAATGATGCCCCCAACCACGGTAAGGTCCTTCTTGGTCACCGCATCGGTCACATCGAAGGTCTGTTTAATGGTAACGGAACCGCCCGAATAAATCTTAAAGCCATCGGAAACCGGGCCGTTGATGATCACGTCTCCGGGAAAGATGATATTCCCCGTCGTATAACTGACCCCGGTTTTTATAACCAGCGTATTCTGGACACTTAAAACGTGTTTGCTTTCCACAAGCTGGCCGTAAATCTCCGAGTAAATGTACTGCTCGTCCGTGCGGGTATTTTCCCCGCCGAAGTAACCCTGCGCCACAATAATACGGTGGGAAATAGTATCGCCATGGACATTCTTCCCGTCCCGGCCGACGATCCGGGGCCGAAGCCGCGCCAGGATATGATCCTTCTTGACAATGATAAAGGGGGTATAGTCTTTATAGTCGATCTGGCCGCCTTCTTCAGCAGGTTTCGGTGCGGAAGCCAATTCCGGATTAAGCTCGTAATACTCCGCCTCGTCATTCACAGGCGGATCGCCCCGGGCCATAAGCACATTATTCACATGCATCCGGTCAAGATTACACACATTGATCGCGTCGTGGATAGTGTCCCACTTCACCCCGTAGATAACATTGAGCTTCTCAAGCATGGCCTCAACGTAAGTTTCTGTAATGAGATCCTCGGAACTGTCGGGCGGGGACATATTGGCCCAGAGTTCCATGTCGCTGGGGGTAAAGAACAGATCGAAAAAGCCGTTTTTGGAATCGCCCAGCGAAACGGAACTCCCCTGAATTTCCGCGTCGTTTACAACCGAGATAACTGCCGAGCTTGAAGATCTTCTGATTTCCATGAAACTAAGGACACCCCCTTCAGATTATCGTTAGAAAGGGCCTGTTTGGCAAGAATGACCGGGCGGAAAGCAGAATAAACACATAGGAAAAGAATTTAACCACGCACAGAACAGAGCCCTCTTCATTCCGCCGATTGCGGCAAGGAAGTTGCCGACACTCCTGGTCGGCCCTTCGACATTGCTATTTATTCGGCATTTACCGGGCCTTTCACCGTGCGGCATGGACACCTCGGACCTTCGGTCCGGATACGCG
>JAIRLQ010000135.1 GCA_031259345.1 Treponema sp. | reverse complement strand
GTAGTCATGGGCCTTATAGCCTTTGCCATTGCTACCGCCACCGGTGTTATCGTGGCAAAGATCATGAACCTTTTCCTCAAGGAAAAGATCAACCCCCTCATCGGTTCCGCCGGCGTTTCCGCGGTCCCCATGGCCGCCCGGGTTTCCAACAAGGTCGGTCTGGAATACGATCCGGGCAACTTCCTCCTGATGCACGCCATGGGACCCAATGTCTCGGGGGTTATCGGGACCGCCATAGCAGCGGGCGTCATGATAGCGGTCTACGGCGGGTAAGTTAAAAACTGTTAATTCATTTTATAATTATGGGCGCATCTGACCGCTTCACCTTTTAACGAAGCGGTCAGACCGGGCTATCCGCTATAATACATTGTGCCGCCATTCGATCAACGGCACAATGTATTCCGCTTCTATCCCTTGCGCGCCTTCGGCACTTTCAAGGAAGGGCCATTGCCCCCGGCTGCGGCGCAAACCACCGTTTGACGGTTAATGGAGTCATTCGTTGAGTCCTTCCGGGATCACACGGAAAAATTTGGATTGCGCTTGTTTGCCAGGCAATGAATCGGATAATTCATCGCCCGGCAAACTTAAATCTATTATAAAGTATACAACGCCACCGGCAGCCTGTTTTACCCTGCAAACTCCGTCGAACCAAAGGTTCGCAGTATGCCGGATAATCGGGGTTTTTGCGTTACTGATGGCGCAAAAATCCACAAGCGCGACAGGCCGCTAGTGGGTTCCATCTATGATGGCGCCCTGCTGTTTTAAGATTCTCTGTAGTTCGCCGACGCGCTTCTCCAGCGCCCTGGGAGAAATTCCCCGCTTGACACAGAGGGCGGCGGCGGCTCCCGCTGCCTGGCCGGTGACCATAGTCTGGTGCAGGTACCGTAAATACGCATCCCGGTCGGTGGACACATGCTTGCCCGCTATCAGCATATTCTCGACCTTTAGTGGTACCAGGCAGCGGTAGGGAATGTCGTAGGAACCGTCGTCCTGGGGACAGACCTTTGCCACCTGGGCAATGGTATTTTGATCCACCGTATGGTGGGCGCCCGCCTTAAAATGACTCTTGCCGATCACGTCGTCAAATTCCTGTCCCGCCGCGATATCATTTTTGGTCAGTTTATAATCGCCCATGATCCGGCGGCCTTCCCGCAGGCGAAGCTCCGGGCACATACGCGTGAGATAGGCATTCTCAAAACCGGGGATGTATTTCCGGAAAAATTTGAGCGCTATGGCGTTTTGCCGCCGGCACTCAATTTCTCCCTTGGTAATGTCCCATGCGTCGTCGGTGAGAACTTCCGGCACCTGGGACGAATGCTGCATGTGCGCCTGAACATGACCATCCTCGCGGGGGATAAGGAAGAATCCGATGCCGGAGAATTTGTGCCATTCCCCGGTTTCAAGTCCCTTTTTATGAAACGAGGTAAATCCCATAAATTCACCGAACAGCTTCGGGTCGTCGCAGGTACGGTAGAATTCCAGCGCTTTCTGATGCGCCGTTTCTTTCCGCTCATCCGGCCAGTGCGGCAGAACATGTTCAAACCAGGCGAGCTGTTCCGGGTTCTTATGAATCCAGTCCAGAAGCTCTTTCCAGTTTACGCCGTCCATGGTGAAAGAAAGCGTATGGGGCTGTACGGTCTGCTTGTCCACATATTCGTAAGGAGCGCCCGCGCGTACCGCTACGTCACCCTCACCGGTGCAGTCAATGATAATCTTGCCGCTGATGATCATGGTGCCGTTAGTGTTTTCCGCCACCACACCGGTTACTTTATCACCGTCCTGGACGACATCTACAACAAGACTGTGAAGCAGCAATTCTACCCCTTCTTCCTCCATCATTTCGAAAATCGTAATGGAAAACCAATCCGGGTCCACATAGGAAAAAGTATAACCTCCTTCCAGGCGGTGTTCCGGTTTAAGGTGGGGCAGCGCATGGCCCTCCTTTAACATTCTGGCATGAATCTCCTCAATAATACCCGCCGCATCCTGCTCGCCCCGGGGGTTAAACAGGTGGGCAAAGGCGAATCCCGGAGGGCCGGAAAAACTAAGCTGCCCTCCCAGCGCGCCTACCCGTTCTATCAACAGGGTAGACGCGCCGCCCCGGGCCGCCGCAATAGCCGCCGCTATACCTGAGGTTCCGCCGCCGCATACGATGACGTCATATTTTTTGTCAACAACAATCTGTTTTCTTGCCACGATTCGCTTCTCCCTCTATTTCCTGAACTCTTCAATTGACATCGCGGCTTTACCGTTTGGAAGCGCGACCGGTTCCACAATGCCTTCGCTGTGCAGCGCCCAGGGAAGGATAATACCGTCATGCCCGCCTCTTCCGCCTATTACCACTACTTCCACATCCTTGGGCGTTCTGGTCACCGGCATGGGATGACGATTTACAAAACCGGCCGGACGTACCGGGACGAGGCCCCTGTTGCGTACCATTGGTACTTCATGATAACAGTAAGTATGAATATGCTCCTGAATCATCTCCTTGGTGTAGCCGGTTCTTTTCAACATCATGCCGTGATCGGGGGTAAGGCAGACGACCAACGGCCCGGGCATATACGCGTTATTGGAACCAAGGGTAGTACAGCAGTGGGTAATTGTATCCAAAAGATCGTAGCCGTCCAGGCTGAGGAAATCGATAACATCGTGGATCGGTTCGGCTTTAAGGACATATACTGTTGTAGTATTTTTGTCAAAGTGATCCTCGTTGATCATGTTCCACTGGGCCAGATCCGGTTCTTCGGCAAAACAGTAGGTGAATTCCGCTTGAGATGCGATACAATCAAGATCGCAGATACCAGGCACGGAACGAAGTACATTCATGATAACCAAATTGACCGCCCGGCCGATTGTGGCGTTCACCGGCCAGCCGGGGCCCATGCAGCCCTGCTTGCCGGAAACACCGATTTCCTGGGCTATCGGACCGGACACCAGCACGAGGTTTCCGCCGGGATGGGAAGTCGTTACGCTCTGGTTAAAGTTATAAAGCGGGTTGCCCAGGGCTTTGAAGGCTGCCGTCAGTATGGGCATCGCCTGGGGTTTGCATCCGGCCATCACCGCGGATATGGCAATATCTTTTACGGTTATACTTTTTCCAGCCGGGCCCGAGGGCGGGCACAGAACAGCATCCTCCGGAAACGGGCAATAACTCATCATCCTGTCATACCGGGCCTTTGTAGGCGGAATTATCGGGAGACCGTCGCCGATGTGTTCCGCGTTGAAGTAATCGTTGATCTCTTCCAGGTTTGAGCAGGGTTCGTCTTCATGGATAAGCTCAAAGGTTTTGGGGAGGAATCCGTCTTTTGCGGGCGGTGTCTTATCCATCTTGAAGTCAATATGCGCCAGTTTTGCCAATTCTTCGCCGTTAGAAGTAAGGGATTTAATGATAGAATCCCATTTCAGGTCCACCTGGCGCGCCACTTCTTCCACAGTACTCGCCTGATAAATATCTACCGAACACAGGCAGAGCTGCCCGGCGCGATACACGCCTACTCCTTCGGTAATCGCCGAGCCCGGAGGCGCGGTCATATACACGGCGGGAATACCCAGCTTTTCCAGTTCGATGGTCACCACCGTAGTGGAAGAGGAGGTCCCCATATCACCAAACGCCACAATTGCCGCTGCCGGTTTTTCTTCCGCCAGCATTGCCGCGTATTCCGCCAATTTCTTCGCGTCTTTTCCCCGTACCGTCTCTGTGTATTCCACAAAGTTCGATGCGCCAAGCTCGCGCAGTTTTTCCTTAATACGGTCAAATACCGTATAGTAGTTGCAGAAACCCAGCTTGGTGTTGTTGTAAAAAAGGATTTTTCCGTTTTTCAACTCGTCCAGAGTCGGACGCTTCGCAAGTGTAATGGTAGTTCTTTCCTGAAACCCGCGGGGGTCCAGGATCCGGTTCAGTTGCTTTCCCATATAGAATGCATCTCCTTTTACCTAAGTTTTATTTTTCTCATATTGAGAAAAAGGGTTTATCTTGGCCATTTTTGGTTTCGGCGGCGGCGTATACCCCGCCTTTTCCCAAAGCGGCGCGTTATACTCGTATAAAACATCAGTCAGAGCGATGCCGATATCAGGGTCAAGCATCGTCGGGTGGGCTACCCAGCTTCCGCCGGGCGCCATGAGTTCTACCCGGCGCCGGATTTCTTTTATCCGCTCTTCGTATGTAACGCCGGGGCGGTCCAGTATTCCCTGATTATCAAAACCGCCCACAAAACACAGTTTTTTGCCGTACTTCTTTTTTAATTCATAGGGGTTGTTTTGTATTTGACACGGATTCCAGGCGTCTATACCACATTCAATTAAATCCTCAATAAGAGGGGTAATGTAGCCGCAGGAATGATGTTCATACAGCATGCCCAAACCGTGTACCGCGTCAACAATTTTTTTCAACTGCGGCTTAATAAGTTCACGCCACACATCACTAGACATAAAGGTAGTACGGGCTTCTCCGTAGTCATCGTGAAATTGTATCTTGTCCGGTTTGTAATACTTCGCGATTAGCTCTATCTGCCTGATCCGGTATGCGGTTAAAGCATCCAGAAAATCCCCTACCGCTTCCGGTTCGGTCAAGAGATAGCAGAGCGCGTCC
>JAIRLQ010000079.1 GCA_031259345.1 Treponema sp. | reverse complement strand
GGCCCGGATCGGCGCAGGCCCAGGCGGAGCGGGCGGCTTCGTTCCAAATTTTGCGGGCTTTGATGGTCTTTTCAATCTTGCCGGTAACCCGCCCGTTCAGGTTCCAGTCGCCGTCATCCTGTACTGCTTTCATAAAGTCGTCCGAAAAGCGGAGGCTGTTGTTTGACGATTGGCCGGATACGGTGTTATACGCTTCGTCGTCCCAGGCGGTGGAAAAAACCGGGAGTTTAATTGCTTCGTCGCCCTGCTCAAGCCGGCGGAGAAGCTGGTACAGGTAGCTGGGCTGGATTTTGTCTGCCAGAGCGTGCCGCAGGGCCGCGGCAAGGTCGCGGTTTTTTTCGGCGTTAAACTTGTCTGCTTCGGGGCCCCGGAACATGGCAAGGGCTCTTTTGATTCCTTCAAAATGCTTTTTTACAATAAGGGAGCCTGTGACCATAGACACCACTTTGTGTTCCTCGTCCTGTTTCCAGGCGATGTATTTTTCCACGTCCGGGTGGTCGGCGTCCAGGGTAACCATTTTTGCGGCACGGCGGGTGGTTCCCCCGCTTTTAATTGCCGAGGCCGAGCGGTCGCCTATTTTAAGGAACGAAAGCAGGCCCGACGATACCCCGCCGCCGGAGAGTCTTTCGTTAATGGCCCTTACGCGGGAAAAGTTTGATCCTGTTCCGGAGCCGTACTTAAAGAGTCTTGCCTCCCGTGTTACTAAATCCATAATGCCGCCTTCGTTTACCAGGTCGTCTTGTATGGAAAGAATGTAGCAGGCATGAACCTGCGGCCGTTCGTAGGCGCTGTCGGATTTTTTTACTTTGCCTTCGGCGCTTTCAAAGTAGTAGTGGCCTTGCGCGGGGCCGTCTATGCCGTAGACTGCGTAAAGGCCGGTGTTGAACCACTGGGGGCTGTTGGGGGCGGCCATTTGGTGCGCCAGCATATAGCAGGTTTCGTCGTAGAAGGCTTTTTCGTCTTCGGCGCTGTCGAAGTAGCCGTTTTTGCGGGCCCAGTCCATCCAGGTGAATGCCAGGCGGTGAAATACCTGCCGGGCGTCGTGCTCCGCGCCGTCTTCGGGCAGTTCCATGCCGGGGTCGGCCCCTCCCATGTCCGGCGACCATTCCTTCCAGGCATAGATTTTGTCCCGCGGTACCCCGGCTTTGCGGAAATATTTTTGGGCGATAATGTCTGTGGCTATCTGGCTCCAGAAAGACGGTACAATGACGCAGGGTTCGGAAAAAATCGCCTTGCCGTCGGGGTTACGTATTTCACTCTTCCGCCTCTCCCATGCTATATCCTTAAAAGGTCCGCTTTTTGCCTTGGTAAAAATCCGCTCAATTTTCATTCTGTCAATCCCGCTCCTATATATAGTGTTGAAGAAGACCCAGCATACACTACCTGTGGGGGTTTATGCAAGGCTGTGGATAGAAAAACAGCTTAGAAGCCTTGTAGCCGTAGATTGGATGGTGGAATTGCTGACGCCGATGCCCGGATGCGGGAAAATCTGCTCGTGGGCGATACGGGCATATACGAACGGCATAAAGCACTTTGGGAGCGCTTGACTATGTGGCGCCTACGCCGGGCTGGCGCTGTGGGGGCAGAACTTGAATGAGACGGTGCTCCACGGGAAGATAACGAAACGAGGCCCGGAAGGGCTGAGGACGGCTTTGGTGCGGGTGGTGATGGGCTGGCGTAGATTAAAGGGAAAAACCGTAAGCTGGCGGCTTATGGAACGGTACGAAGCGATGAAGAAGGGTAAAGGCAGCGGGCGGACGTTAATCGTGATGGCGAGGAAAGCGGCGGCTATCATATAGCACATGTTGAGCGAAAAAACTAAGTTTGCTGAGGATAAAATGGTTAACGGGAAGCTGGCGAAGAAATCAGCTTTCATGGTTCGCTCGACTAGTGCTTTGGTAAGCTGTTTCCTGATTCCCTGCGGCCCATAAAAGTCGTCCGGGCCGCGGTAGTCCTTCAGGATTTCATCCAGAAGCTTTTTTGAAAAGGCCATACTTTCTTCTTGTAAGTGTATGGCTGTATATCGGTATTGGAGCGGGTACGTGCGCTATTGGCAAAAGTCTGATAGATTAGTGTAAATTGCTATAACCAAAAGAAGATTACAGGACAGGAGCGGGAAAGATACTGGTTTTCGGCAAAAAAAGACAAATTTCGCCGGATTTTTAACCACTACGACACTGTACATCGTTTTGAGCGTGGTATTTTGGGGATAGAACAAGGCCGAAAGGCGCAGGAAGGACAATGGCAGGGGTAAAAGAAGCGGTCAAAAAGCCTTTTGAACAGAAAGTCAGGACCAACCGCATCCTCGCGGTAGACGCCCTTATCAGGGATGGAAAGTACCCCAATGCCGTTACCATAGCCAGGCGGCTTGAGGTAACGGCCCGGACCGTCCAGCGGGACATCGAGTACATGCGGGATATGTACGGCGCTCCCATCGAATACGACCCTGAACGCCGGGGGTATTACTACAGCGAGGCGAACTTTTACATAAAAAGCGTCCCCTTGACCGAGGGGGAGCTATTCTCCATTGCCCTCTTTGACCCCCTCCTCGAGCAGTACCGGAATACCCCGCTTGAAGAAGACCTGCGCCGGATTTTTGGCAAGATTACCCGAAGCCTTCCTGACAACGTGGATGTGGAAGCCAACTTCCTCACCGGCCGGATGTCGTTTATCCCGGACATAACCGCGAAGATTGACCGGAAGGTGTTCAAGGTGATTTTTACCGCCCTCAAGACCAGGACGGCAATTACCTTTGACTACCGTCCTTTGTCAAAAGACACCTTCATGAAGCGAAGGGTTGACCCCTACCATGTTATAGCCCACAGGGGGAACTGGTACGTTATCGGCCATTGCCATGACAAGGGTGAACCCCGGATGTTCGCTTTCTCCCGGATAAAGAACGCCGCTTTGACGAAAAACCGCTTTACGATACCGGAAGGGTTTAATCCCCATGAATACTTCGACAAAGAGATGGGCGTATGGGCCAGTTCCCGTACACCGCAAACCGTGGAACTGCTTTTTAACAAAGAAATCGGAACCTTTGCCCTTGACCGGCAATGGCATAGCGCCCAGACGGTAGAGGAAAGAGAGGACGGCAGCGTGTATGTGAAGTTCGAGACCAGCCAGATGCCGGAGGTGCTGCGTTTCGTGCTTGGGCAGGGGCATACGGTGAAAGCGTTGGGGCCAGCGGAACTGGTGGAGCGGGTGAAGGCGGAGACGGAGAAAACTTCAACTATGTATGCGGGAGGTAATCAGAAAAATGCTAGCTGACCATATTACCAGCGCAGAACAGGTTTTGCAGAAATACTCATACGAGTTAGATTT
>JAIRLQ010000506.1 GCA_031259345.1 Treponema sp. | reverse complement strand
GGGAATAGGCCCGGATGCTCCAATCAACTTTGAGGGGCCCTTTCCCGTTTTCCGCCCGCCCGATGATTTTTGGTCCGAGACGAATTTCTGGGCGCCGGAAATATACCCTTACAAGGGGCTATACTATATGTTTGCCACATTCAAACCCCGGAACGGCAGGCGCGGTACGGCGATACTTAAAAGCGAATCGGGTATTCTGGGCCCTTATATGCCGTGGAGCCTTAACGCCATCGGCGAACCGGGGCCGGTTACCCCCGCCGCATGGGAATGTCTGGATGGCACATTCTTTGTAGAAGATGGGACGCCTTACCTCATATTTTGCCATGAATGGCGGCAGGCTGGTGACGGGCGAATTTGCGTAATACCCTTAACCGGCGATCTGCGGCAGGCCGCCGCTTTACCGGAGGACGCGCCCAGGGTGCTTTTCCGCGCGAGCGAAGCGCCCTGGGCCTGTGAATTGCGGGGAGGGGATCCGGGAAGATACGTTACCGATGGCCCGTTTATGCACCGTACTGAAGACGGCACCCTTCTTATGCTGTGGTCTTCATTCGGCAAAAACGGCAATTATTGTACCGGTACGGCATATTCACAGAACGGTACACTCACCGGTCCGTGGATACAATCCAAAAAACCCCTGTACAGCGCGGATGGCGGTCATGGCATGATCTTCCGAAGCAAAAAGGGAACCCTTTATCTTGCGATACACCGTCCCAACCATACGCCGTATGACCGTCCCGTCTTTGTTGAAGTAACTGAAAAGGGTGGTACAATTACGGCGCATACGGGAAATGTTATTTCCTGAAGCCGTGGTACATTTTGAAAGGCGCTTTTTATGCTTAGAAAAAACATCATCAAAGGCTATGTGTCATCATACCTTTTTTTAACTCCCTGGCTGATAGGATTTTTTGTATTTACCCTTTATCCCATGATCTATTCAATGTACCTTTCGTTTACCGGATACAATATCCTCCAGCCGCCCAGGTGGATAGGCCTGCGTAACTATCTTGTCATGTTTACCGGCCTTCCCGGCTATCCCCGCGACGACCGGTTTGTCAATTCCCTGCTGGTAACGTTCCGGTATGTGTTTGTTTCGGTTCCGCTTAAATTGCTCTTTGCGTTGTTTGTGGCAATGCTGATGAATCAAAAGCTGCGGATGATCCCCCTTTACCGGACAATATATTACATTCCAACGCTGCTGGGCGGTTCGGTCGCAATCGCCGTCCTGTGGCGGAGGCTCTTTGCGGGTGACGGCGTTATCAACAGTATCCTGCACGATCTGTTTAATATGAATCCTCCGTCATGGATATCCAACCCCAAATATGCCCTCTATACGCTGATTTTGCTTGCGGTGTGGCAGTTTGGTTCGCCGATGATAATTTTTCTTGCGGGCCTCAAACAAATACCCCATGAATATTATGAAGCGGCGAGCGTTGACGGCGCGGGAAAAGCGCGGCAGTTCTTTAGTATTACGATCCCGGCCCTTTCGCCCATCATTTCCTTTAACCTGATTATGCAGATGATAAGCGCGTTCCAGACATTTACTCAGGCCTTTATAATTTCCGGCGGAAACGGCGGCCCCCTGGATTCGACCATGTTTTACAGTTTATATCTGTATATCAAGGGATTTGGCTTTTCCGAAATGGGCTATGCCTCCGCTATGGCATGGTTCCTCCTGTTGATTATCGCCGTTCTTACCGTTGTCATGTTCAAAGCGTCAAATGAATTTGTAACCTATGGAGAGTAGCAGATGACACGGCAAATAACAAACCGCATCAATGCCGGAGCCGCGGCTGTTGTTATCGTTTTTTTCGGCGTCCTTATGCTGTATCCGGTTGTCTGGCTTATTATGGCTTCTTTCAAGGAAAGTTCCGTCATATTCAGCGATCCAAGCCTTATTCCTAAAGCCTGGACTCTTCAAAATTATATAAAAGGCTGGGATGGAATCGGCATTGTTACATTCGGAGTTTTCTTCCGCAACTCTTTTGTTATTTGTCTGCTCTGCATGGTGTGTAACGCGGTGTTCTGTTCGCTCACGGCTTATGCTTTTGCGCGCCTTAAATTTCCCGGACGTAATTTATGGTTTGCCGTTATGATGATAACACTGATGCTGCCGACCCATGTAACTACTATTCCGCGTTATATTATCTTCCGGTCCTTTGGCTGGATTGATACATTTCTGCCGTTGATTGTACCCAAACTGTTTGCCACCGACGCCTTTTTCAATTTTCTTATGATACAGTTTATCCGGGGGATTCCCAAAGAGCTCGATGAATCCGCGCATATTGACGGTTACGGCAAATTGGGCATTTACCTTAGAATAGTGCTGCCCCTGTGTTTACCGGCTATTATTACTACCGTATTGTTTACCTTTCTCTGGACCTGGGATGATTTTTTTAATCAGTTGTTGTATTTGAATTCTCCGGCTAAATATACCGTTCCAATGGGGCTGCGGCTGTTTCTTGATTCTTCCGGCATATCATCGTGGGGATCTATGTTTGCAATGTCGGTATTGTCAATTCTTCCCTGTTTTGCCTTGTTTTTTGCGCTGCAAAAGTATTTTGTACAGGGAATCGCTACTACGGGCATTAAAGGCTGATTCTCAGGCGGCCATGCCCGGGAACCAGCGATTTTGGGGTGGAGTTTATTGAACAGATCCAATTTTTCAGGAGGCACGAAAATGAAAAATGTTTTATGGTTTGTTATTGCGGTTTCCATGCTTGGCCTGACGGCATTTTCAGGCTGCGCTAAAAAAAAGACGGCGGAAACGGCGCCGTCAGGGGAGGGCGGGAAGATTGTCCGCTGGGCATATTGGGGGGCTGAAACACGGGTAAAGCGCAGTCAGGAGGCGATAGATCTCTACCGGACGCTTAATCCGGAAGTTCTTGTCAATCCCGAGGTGTC
>JAIRLQ010000201.1 GCA_031259345.1 Treponema sp. | reverse complement strand
GGGGAGTGCCAGCGCCGATGGTTTTGCAAAAACCGCGGAGTACCTGGAGGAACATCCCGAACCGGGGGAGCAAATTACCGTAACCGTTACCATGGAGGCTGGATGGATAACCGAAGTGGTAATTGACGGCCCTGATGAGACTCCGAGTCTTGGCGCCGTGTTAATTGGTATTGTACAGCCCAAGATTATAGAGCTTAACACCTTCGAATTAGAAAACCATGTAGACGCTATAGCGGGGGCTTCCGAAACCTTTGAGGGCATCAAAGAGGCCGGCTTGGCCGCGATCGATCAAATTATCGCGGCTTCTGAATCTGAATAGCCCGGTCAGGCTGAGGTTCCGCGGGGGACACCTGGGCTTTTATTCCAATTAGTGTCTGTCCACAAAGCCGGCTGCTTTACGGACAGGCACTAATTATTTTCTTGACAAGAAAAGCACTTCATCTATATTCTTTCCTTAGTATGACACCAAAAATGAATAATGCCAGGCTGCGTCTGCTTATCCCGGCGGTAACAGGCGCAGCTTTTTTTCTTGGCGTTGAACTGGGGAGCTTTAACCTGGTTCTGCTTACCATTGTAAAAGAATTTTCTCTTGATACTTCCTTTATGGGAATTCTGGTTACAGCCCAGAATATAACTGTTGCGGCTTCCCCGCTTGTCTTTGGAAGGGTTGCGGACCGTATAGGAAAAAAACTTACCCTTTTGATTTTTATGCCTGTCTTTACAGCAGGATGTTTTATTACAGCTTTTGCCAATTCGGTTTTTGCTTTTATTGGCGGCGTTCTTGTTATAGGAGCGGGTTTTTCGGTTTGCGAAAGCATGGGAAGTTCCGCCCTTTCGGACTCTTTTCCCGGCAAAGAAAGCAAGTTCATGAATCTGATGCAGTTCGGCTTTAGCCTTGGGGCTGTAATAAGCCCTTTGGCATTCCGCCTTCTTTTTACGCAATATGGTTTTTCATGGCACATTGTTTTTATTGTATCCGGCTGTGGTTTTGTGCTTTTATACCCTCTTATGTTGGCGGTGGAATGCCGGACGGCGCCTTCTTTATTACATACAAAAACCAGGAATCCGGAAATGTGCGGGAAGCAGGTTAGTTCCCGGGCCGCCCCGCTTAGGTCTGTTGTTCAGGCGAGGTTCCCCGGTTTGTCTTTTTTTCTTTTGCTGGTTTTAAGCATGATGTCCTATGTGGCTATTGAAAATGGCGTTTCATTTTTTGTCGATTCCCTTTTGGTAATTGAATACGGCAACAGCTCCCTTGGAGCATGGGCTATTTCCGGTTTTTGGTTTGCCATGACCGTATCCAGACTTTTTTTTGCGAGCCTTAAAATAAAACCCCGTACCATGGCTCTTGCGGGTTTTATGGCATCGACTGTTTTGCTGTTGATTTTATTTTTTATGAAAAGCCAATTAATTTTTGTTACTATAACAGTCTGTCTCGGTTTTGCCCTTGGGCCGGTATGGCCCATGATTTTAAGCATGGGCATGTCGGCATTCCCCGAAAAAAGCGGCACCTTTGGGGGCGTACTCTACTCTTCAGGCGGCGTAAGCGGAATTATTACTCCTTTGCTTTTTGGAGCAATTGCCGGTGCAAACGGGTTTTATGCGGCCTTCATGTTTCTGGCATTTGTTTCCGCAGGCGGCCTGCTGGCAATGAAATTTACAAAACGATAAAACCCGCTTAGGAGCCGTGTATAATAAAATGCACGGTTTGGAAAATTACCCAAAGAAAAAACAATATATTTTATTTTGCTCATATAAAGCCCAAAACGAATAATAGATATTTTAAAAAGTATTAATGAAAGTCTGTCTATTATAGACTAATGAAAGGCAAAAGGAGTTAGAAAAAATAAAGTGTTTAAAATATCCTATTTGCTTTTCATTAATACAATTTAAGAACTATAGAAAAAAATATTCTTTGTGTTCTATGCCTACGAGGTACCGTGTGATGCGTAAAATTGTTGTCATTCTTAGCTCTTTAGCAGCAGCCCTTGTTATTGCCTGTTTTCTTTCCTGTGAGAATCCCTTTAAGTCAGGCTTGGGCAAGAAAGTTGATATTGTTCCGCCCACCCTGCTCGTTACCGCCCCGGCTCTTCCGGCGGAATACTATATTCATGGGATCACTGTTTTTAAAGGACAGGCCAGCGATGACCGTGGGATCTCTTCCGTGCAGGTCAGCATCAGCGGCGCTCCTTTTGTAGCCGTGGATTCATACGACCCCGCTACCGAAGAATGGATCTATAAATTCAACGCTCTCTACGATATGGCAGGCGGCGGACAAGTCCGCCCCGACGGGGATATAATCCTGATTTTCCGGGCCGTTGATATAGACGGTAAAAACTACGATACCAACGAAATAAAACACTATATAAAGAACTCCCCTCCAAAATTGGAACTGGAGTACCCCGCCAGGAAATGGCTGTACGACCCGGACCATTTCAACAAGCCCATGTATGAAAATATTTCGGGTTACGAAAATCTCGGCGTTCTGCCCACGGGCGGTGAAATCAGAGGTATTGTGTCCGATAAAGACGGTATTGATCCCTGGTATCCCAAGATTCAATTTTGGGCGGCAGGTAACACGCCCCCGGACATTGAGGATGAAAGCCAATGGTACGGCACGGAAATTTCGCCTTCCCAGGTAGGGGAAAAGCTCATCGCCAAAGAATTTCGTTATACCCTGGTTCCCCACAGGTACCACAAATACGACGCCAATAATAACCATCTGGGTTTTGTGAACCCCGATATTGATCCCGATACCTTGATTTCCGCCAGCGAACTTGGTGATTATTTGCCTATCAATGTGCAGTACAAGTACCGGTTCAAGGTAAAAGACAGTTTTGGGACTGTCCAGTATTATCCACCCGGCGCTGGTGACGGTTATGAACTTAAGTCCGATGGAAGCGACTATGTGTACAACTCGGCGCCCGCCGCTGCCGATGTTATATCTTTGGACTTAAGGGCGGCGGAGGAAAAGCCGGTTGTAGAAATCGCCAACCCCATGCGAAGAACCGGTACGGACGGCGTTCCCACCGGAATCCGCCCCGCCGCCGATTATCCCGATAACATATACCACCCCTATGTTACCGCGGGCAATGCCTCTTTTAAAAACGATGATTTTGTTTTCCAGGTTCAGGCCACCCACTCCGAGGGCGCGGTGAAATTTGCGGTCTTGAGCTATGAATACCGTACCTTTAATGATCCCAACTCGCTTATTCCCGCGGCCCAAGGAGTATTGGAATGGAATGCCCCGGACCTTGAGTCGGGATGGGCGGGCAATACTGTCATGATGGAAGACGGAAATCTCGCAAAGATATTCACGTTCAGCACTTCGAAAAATGTATTTGACAAATACCTCGGGGAAACCTGGAGTTCTTATAACTTTGATCCCGGCGCGGACCCGGATCTGGTAGACGCCTTATACGGTAATGCCAAAGGAGACGGATTTCATCCCCCTTACCTTCAGAGAGGTATTTACAAATTCAAAGTGCGGACCTACAGCGTCTCGTCATCCTGGCGCTTGCGGGAATTTACTATCTATGTGGATAATCAGGAACCGAAGATCGACATAAAGATCATCGAAGGCGCCGATCTTGACGAGAGTACGGATACGTATCTGGTTAACGGTTTTGTCAAAGTCAGGCTGCTGGCCTTTGATGAGCAAACCCGGCTTAGAACCTATGTACCGGACGGGGCAAATCCTCTCACCTGGGTTGAGCAGAAATGGGTTCTCAGCAACTCCGGGGATTCTAGCCTGGTGAAAGGCCATGTGTTCCCCGCTGACCGCTCCACAGGAGCCGGTACCGCTTACGAGAATACCGTCTTTACGGTGAATACCGCCGCCGATAATCTGCCCGTGGTGACGGTGAATCCCGACGCCAGTGTTTTTGCGGGAAAGGGTTCCCTTGACAATGGAAC
>JAIRLQ010000329.1 GCA_031259345.1 Treponema sp. | reverse complement strand
ATGAAAAAAATATTTTTTGTTTTCCTAATTACTGCGGGTTTTGGTTTTTTTCAAGTTTCGGGATCTTCCCTCTACGCTCAACAGCTTACGCGTTTTGCGGTGGTGGATCTTTCACGGGTATATGTTTCCTTTTTCAGGGAATCCCGGGCGGTACGCGATTTTGAAGAACGCAGCACCAGGGTACAAAGCGAAATTGATCGGATGACCGCGGAGATTCAAACATTAAAACAAAATCAGCTTAACGCTGAAATCCAGGGTAACCAGGGAGAGGCCCTGCGAATTGAAAGCGAAATCAACAGGAAATCTGATTATTTAAGAGAGTATTACAAGCTAAAGACTGCGGAACTGGAAAAACAAAAAACAAATCTTACCCAGTCCAGCTCTTTTCTCGAACAGGTCTATGATGAGATACGTTTTATTGCCGAAAGCGAAGGTTATACCATGGTGTTAAATCTAAAAGAAAATACAGGTATACTTTGGTACAGTCCAACAGTGGACATTACCGATAAACTGATTCAAAATCTGATGGACAAAGCCAAAAGGTAGGCGGAGGGGGCTTACGAATCTTAGTCATAAAAGTGCAACAAGCGCCCATGTTTCCAGCCCCATGCTGGATCAATACAGGCGAATAAAAAAAGAGCATCCCGGGGAGGTACTTTTTTTCAGGCTCGGCGATTTTTACGAAATGTTTGCCGATGATGCCTTGGAGATTTCTTCCCTGCTCAATTTAACCTTGACAAGCCGCGGCGGCCAACCCATGTGCGGCATTCCTTATCATGCCGCACGCTCCTATATTGCCCGGCTTTTAAAACATGGCAAAAAAATTGCCGTGTGCGAACAAATAACAGAGCCCGGTAAAGGCCTTATAGAGCGCAAGGTGGTGGAAGTCATTACTCCCGGAACCACCGTAGATGAAGACTACCTGGACAAAGAAAGTTCAAATTATCTGGCATGCCTGGCCCGGTCCGGCTTACATTCTCCCAAAGAGGTTTTGCTTTCTTTTGCCTACATTGACCTTTCCGTAGGCAGCTTTTTTGCCACTTCTTTTCCCCAGGAAGGCGGGGTAGAACGCCTTGGGCAGGAACTTGAACGGCTTCAGATAAACGAAATGATAATCCAGGAATCTATCCTGGCTGAAGACGCCGCCCTGGCGCGGGCGATAAACGAGCGGACTTCTCTTGTGGTAAACCGGTGGGCGGACTGGCTTTTTGACAGGGCCCGAAGCTGTGAAAGGCTTGAAAAACAGTTTGGCCCTTCCAGCCTGAAAGGTTTTGGCTTACATGACAAAAGCCCGGAAATGATTTCCGCAGGCGCCCTTTTGGACTATCTTGATGATACTGCCAAAACCCTTATCCCCCATGTACGTTCAATATCCATTTATACAGGCGAAGAATTTGCCGGCATGGATGAAGCTACCCAGCGAAACCTGGAATTGACAAAAAATCTGCAGGATGGGGACAGCCGTTTTACTCTCCTTGACGTGATGGACGAAACCCGTACTTCCATGGGAAGGCGGCTTTTAAAATGGCGTATTTTACACCCCTTGCGGGATACGGAAAAAATCCGGCGCCGTCTGGACATGGTTGAAACCCTTTACCAAAACCAGGAAAGGCTTAGCCGCATTCGGGAGTTTTTAGGGAAAACTCCGGATCTTGAACGCCTTGGCTCCCGGATTGCCATGGATAAAGCCCACGGCAAAGATATGGCCGCGGTAAGAAAGGCGCTGGAATGTTTTGCCCTTGTTGTTAAAGAAAGCGAAGAGTTTGACTTTCATCTTGAATCCCCGGAAGCCGCTTCCCTGGTGGGGGAGAAAAATCCCGAAGGATTAAAGGCGCTTGGCGGGCTTAGAGACCTTCTGGAAAAGGGCATTGCGGAAGATCCTGCCGTTCTTCTCGCCGAGGGGAATCTTATACGCGACGGTTTTGACCAGGAACTGGACCGGCAAAAAAGCCTTAAAAATTCAGGAAGAAAGCTCCTTGAGGAATATCTTGAAGAAGAAAAAGCGGCGACAGGAATTAACAACCTTAAAATACGGTACAACAGAATTATTGGTTATTATTTTGAAGTAACCAAGGTTCATCTTTCAAAAACGCCTCCCCATTTTATAAGGCGCCAGGGTATCGCGGCAGGGGAGCGTTTTACCACCGACAGGCTTGCCGCCCTGGAGTCCGAAATAAACGGCGCCCAGGACAGGATTTTTGAAATTGAAAAAAGACTGTTTTTGGAAATCAGGGAAAAGGCAAAAAAACTTTTGCTCCAGCTTGGAGCGGCTGCCCTGGTTCTTGCCGAACTGGATACTTCCCAATCTTTGGCAAGAGCCGCTACCCGGCACGCCTGGATTCGTCCTATAGTGGACGGGCAAAACCGGCTTCACATTATCGAAGGCCGCCATCCGGTTGTAGAGGCTAACCTTCCGCCCGGAGAATTTATCCCCAATGACATTATTCTCGATGCCGACCCGTCTATTCCGGGAATTTCTTTTGCCCTTATCACCGGACCCAATATGGCGGGAAAATCCACGTATTTGCGTCAGGCGGCGCTGCTTTTGGTAATGGCGCAGTGCGGAAGTTTTGTTCCCGCAGGAGAAGCCCGTATAGGTATATGCGACAGCATTTATTGCCGGGTCGGAGCCCAGGACAATCTTGCCCGGGGGGAATCAACTTTTCTGGTAGAAATGAATGAAACAGCCTATATACTTCATACGGCAACGGAAAGATCCCTGGTAATTATGGACGAAATCGGCAGGGGTACAGGTACCAACGACGGCCTTGCCATAGCCTGGGCGGTTTCGGAAGACCTGCTGAACAGGGTAAAGTGCCGCACCCTCTTTGCCACCCATTACCATGAACTGGCCCAGCTCCGCCATCCCCGTCTTGCCAACCGTTCCATGGAAGTGGATGAATCGGGGGGTAAAATTGTCTTTTTGCGGAAACTGAAAGAGGGAGCGACGGAGTCATCTTACGGTCTCCATGTCGCACAGTTGGCAGGGCTCCCGGAAACGGTACTGGAACGCGCCGCGGAATTTATGGAAGATCTAAGCGCCAAAAACCGCGTCAGGGAAAGAGTTGTCCTTAAAACTTCCGTTCAGGATAAAAAAAAGGCCACGCCGTTTAAAGCGGCGCCGGGGGCAGCCAAACTGCTGAATGAATTATCCAAAGTCGATCCCAATTTGATAAGCCCCATGGAAGCCCTTGCTCTTATTAACAAATGGAAAGCTTTGACTCTTAAAGCCGGAACGGGCGAAAAAGCGCAGCCCGCTTTAAAACCCAAGAATCCGCGCCTGGGCGAAGACGGCCCAAGCCTCTTTGATTTATAAAACTATCATCCGTCACCTGGCAGCCTCGTTAATAGTGCAACGCGACTGCTAGTATTTATAAGAGATTTATGATATAGTACAAAAACAAGAGAGGTAAAAGTGTCCTGGTCAGCCGATGTAAAGCGGTGTGAGATAAAGTACCGTATACCCCAATCGACAGCCTTAAAGCTGGAAAAACGGGTTTCGAAAATATTAAAAGGCGATCCCAACAATCCCGGGCCGGAAGGCTATATGATACGGTCCCTTTATTTTGACAGCCATATAGACTGCGATTTTAACGAAAAAACCGGCGGCACTCTTGAACATAAAAAAATACGCCTGCGTATTTACTCACCCAACGCCAAATGGGCCAAACTGGAGCTAAAGGAAAAGACAGGTATCTGGCAGAGGAAGCGTTCTCTTTCTTTGTCCCGGGCAGATGCGGAAGCGCTGATATCCGGGGATTTTACCCCCCTTTTAATTTCCGGTGAAGCTCTGGCCGAACATCTTTATTTTATCATGACCCATAATATTTACAGGCCCAGGTGCATTATCCAATATTCAAGACTTGCGTTTTTGGGCCCCATAAACAATACACGAATTACTTTTGACAAAAACATACAGGCTTCGGAATCAAATTACGATCTGTTTTCGGACCGTCTTATCTTATATCCCGTAAGCGCGCCATATCTTGTAACTCTGGAAGTAAAATACGACGGTTTTCTTTTAAGCTATATTAAGGATCTTCTTGATATAGCCAACAAAGCCGCGGTTTCGTCAAGCAAATATATCATGGGGCGGTTGAGCAGCCACAACATAGAATAGGAGAGTTGTATGAAAGCGTATCTTTTTGAGCTTTTGGGTTCCAGCCTGGGAGCGCTGTCAATTCAGGACATTTTTCTAAATTTCCTCATCGCTGTTCTTTTAAGCGTTGTAATTTTTGTCTCGTACAGGCTTTCCCATGCGGGCGCGGTTTACAGCGTAAGTTTCAACGTTACACTGGTTAAAATTACCCTGATAACGACCCTGGTCATGAATGTCATTGGCAACAATATCGCCCTTTCTTTGGGCATGGTCGGCGCCCTGTCCATTATCCGTTACAGGACCGCCATCAAAGACCCCCGGGATTCGGCGTACATTTTCTGGTGTATTGCGGTGGGTATTTGCTGCGGCGTTCAGGAATATCTGATTGCCGCCATCGGTTCCGGATTTATTTTTATATTTATGATGATATTTGGCGCCGTTAAAAGCAATAACCGTTTACTTCTTATTGTAAGGGGCAGCGGAAATACCGAAGAAACGGTTAAAGGGACTGTCGAAAAAGTTTTTGGGAAAAAGGCAAGGCTTTGCGTTGTTAATGCCGCAGAAGATTCTACCGAGTTTATTTATGAGCTTTCACGGCGGGATGTTGAAAACGCGGAGAAAAAAGAGGAAAATCATATCACATCAATTATGATGAAACTTGAAGGGGTAAAAACCGTAAGTCTTGTGGATCAAAACGACGAAATCAATCAGTAAAGTTAAAGCGGCCCTTTTGGCCCTTGTTTTACTTATTCTTGTCCCCGTAATAAGCTTTATTGTTCCGGGGTTTTTTCAGGGCCTGGGCGCCGCTTCTCTTCCCGCCGAAATAGTTTTTGTTTCAACCCGGAATGATGCGGATTGCATTATTCTTGGGCGGGAGGAGACTGCTGTAATAATTGATACGGGTGAAAAAGACGACTACCCTTCCATAAAGCTAAGCCTTGATTCCATGGGAGTAAAAAAAATTGCCTTGCTTGTTATAAGCCACCCGGATAAAGATCATATTGGCTCCGCCGTTCCCTTGCTGGAAGATTACAGGGTAGATGTCATTGTCATCCCCTTTTACACAAAAGAAAATCGGCACCTTCCGGAGCTTAGGGCTTCTGCTTTAGAAAAAAGGATACCGGTTATTGAGCCTTTAAAAAAACGTTCGTTTTCCGCGGCTGGAATGCGCTTTCTTGTATTTCCGGCGAACGAAAAGTTTTATCAAAAAACAAACAACTATTCCCTTTCGGTTCTTGCGGTAGACGGAAAAGTGAATATGCTTTTTACAGGTGACGCGGAAGAAAAACGCCTTAAGGAGCTGATGGCGCTTGTTTGGCCAAAGATTGATCTTTTAAAAATACCCCACCATGGAAGAGACGCCCCCTCGTCGCGTGATTTTATACGGCTTATCAACCCTGAATACGCGCTTGTAACATCCGATACGTGCGGCAAAGCCGTGCGGGACGCCTGTACCGAAGCCGGAGCGGAAATATTTTTTTCGCGTCCTTCGGGTTTTAAATTTTCCAGCAACAGAAAACAAGTTATTCCAATACAATAGAAAAGCCAAGCATTCCGCGTCCTAATACCGTATACAGTTTATGAAGACAATCTCTTTGTTTGCAAGCCTTGTTCTGGAATTTCTTTTTCCCGAAGGGTGCAGAATCTGCGGAAGCATGCTGATTTCGGGTGAAAGTTCTTTTTACGGGTTATGCCATAGCTGCCGGGACGGCTTTGCCGTTGAAACAGCCAGCCGCTGCGAAAAATGCGGGAAGCCCCTTATTTCAGAAAGCTGTTTTTGCCTTTCGTGCAGGGCAATCCTGGAAACAAAAGACGAAAGCAAGACGCAGATGTCATACGACAGGCTTATAAGTTTATTCCCCTACACGGGCAAATGGAAAAAGCTGCTTAAAGCTTTTAAATTCGGAAAATCAATTCCCCTTGGCCGCTTTCTTTCAGAAAGGCTGCTTGAAGCTCTGGTATTGCTTAAGGCGGACGAGGGCGAAAAGCCGGTACTTGTTCCGGTTCCGCCAAGGCCGGGAAAAATCCGGAAAACAGGCTGGGATCAGGTTGAAAGCCTTGCCGTACTCCTTAAAAAAAACAGGGAAGCCCCGCCTGTATTACGATGCCTTAAACGCCTCAAATCTGAAACACAAAAAAAACTGAACCGGAAAAGACGCCAGGAAAACCTGCGGGGGCGCGTTTTTGCCAAAGGGAATATCCCTAAAATTTGTGTGCTTTTTGATGATGTAATTACCACCGGCTCCACCATGGATGCCTGCGCCAAAGCCCTTAAGGACTCCGGCGCGGAAAAAGTGTACGGTATTTGTCTTTTTTACGACTAAAAGCGGTAAAAGCTATTGGACTTAAGCTTTAGGGTAAGAAAACCTCCAAAAACTGAAGTTTCTAGAGGCTCCCTTTAATACCTGCCAGTTTTCGCACGGCTTTAAGAATGTTTTCGTAACCCGTACAGCGGCACAAATGGCCCGAAAGGGCTTTACGGAGTTCATCATCGGTATATTTTTTGCCGCTTTTTACAATTTCCGAGGCTGAAAGTAAAAAGCCGGGGGTACAGAAGCCGCATTGAACCGCGCCTTCTTCGACAAAGGCTTTTTGTATCTCCGACAATTCGCCGTTTTCCGCGACAAGGCCTTCGGTAGTGGTAATTTCCTTTCCGTCAGCCCAAATTGCAAGGTATATACAGGAATTAAAACATTCCCCGTTTATTATTACATTACATGCGCCGCATTCACCAACTTCGCAGCCTTTTTTTACGCTGGTAAGGCCATAGTCATTGCGCAGCATATCCGTAAGGGATGCCCGCACGTCTACCGAACATTCCCTGTCTCTCCCGTTGATTTTACATTTGACTGTTTTATATTGAATGCTCATATTGAGCCTCCTGCTTTTTTAATTGCTTCCAAAGCGGCTCTTTTTACCAGTTCAAGCGCAAGATGCAGGCGGAATTCTTTGGTAGCCCGCCAGCTTGTCCGGGGGTTAATGTCCCCGATAACCGCCTGGGCGGCTTTTTCTATTGCCGCGGTACATAAAGGCTTTCCGGAAGCGGCTTTTTCCGCGGATTTGGAACGCATGGGCACAGGCCCGGCAACCCCAAAAGCTACCCTCATGGTTTCTATTGTCTTTTTGTCTCCGGAAAGACGGACATTTACGGAACAGCCCAGGTTGGCTATGTCCATGGCATTGCGGGGGCAGTATTTAATATAATGCCCAAAGCTGCCTTCATGGCTTTTTTGGGGAATAATAATGGCGGTAAGAACTTCGTCATGGGCAAGGGAAGTTTTACCGGCCGAAACATAATGCTCCTCTATGGGAACAAGGCGCACTCCTTTGGGGCCCAGGTATTCCATCACCGCGTCGTACGCCATCAGGGTAGACGCGCTGTCGGCGGAAGTAACTCCGTTGCAAACATTCCCGCCTATGGTAGCGATATTACGAAGCTGCGGGCCGCCTACAAGTTCCGCCGCTTCGGCTAAAACAGGAAGATATTTGTGAATGACCGGATCTTTGGCAATTTGAGAAAAAGTTGCCAATGCGCCAATGCGGAGATCGCCGTTTTCGCAAATTGAAATGGGGCGCAGTTCTTCAAGTTTTTGTATGCTTACCAGAGTACAGCCTGCTTTTTTGCCTTCCCGTATTTCAATCAGCATATCGCTCCCGCCGGCTATAATTTGGGCTTCGGGATGTTCTTCGAGCAATTTTACCGCATGGGAGATGTTTTCCGCTTCGTATATTGTTTCTATATCGTACATGACATCCTCCTAAATAAGCCCTGCCGCTTTAAAAGCAGGGAAGATATTTTGCGGCGTCATGGGAATTTTATTCAAGGCGACCCCGGTGGCATGTAAAACCGCATTTCTGATTGCCGGGGCGCCGGCGACTGTCGGCGGTTCGCCCAGGGCCTTGGTGCCGAAGGGGGTGGTAGGCTCAAAATGCTCTACAAACTGCGCTTCCAGGTGGGGGTGATCCATAATGGTACAGAGTTTATAATCCAGGAGATTTCCATTTAAAAGGCGCCCTGTTTTTTCATCGTAAAGCATCTGTTCGCTTAAACCAAAACCTATCGCCATGCTCATGCCTCCATGAACCTGGCCTGCCGCAAGCTGAGGGTTAATAAGGCTGCCCGCGTCGTGGGCATTAACCATATCAAGAAGCTTAATCTTTGCCAGGGGAATGTCAACTTCAACTTCCGCAAAAGTGCAGCCAAAACTAAACGCATTTGATTTTGCCTGAGTTGTAGCTTCCGCGGTAATATGCTCCGATGCTTCGGTACTGTAAAGGGTTTCTGTTGCGAGTTCGTCAAGGGAAAGGAGAATTTCGTTGTTGGTTTTTAAAACAATGTTCCCATTTATCAAATCCAGTGTTTCAATTTGCGTCTGTAAAAAGCCGGAAGCGGCTTTGAGTATTTTTTCCTTTAGTATTCCGGCGGTTCTTGAAATGGACATTCCGCCTACATAGGTTTGCCGGGAACCATAGGCGCCAAGCCCGAAGGGGGTAATATCCGTATCCTGGACGCTGATTACATGAACCTTCTCAAAGGGAATACTCAGGGCTGTAGATGCCATTTGGGCAAAAACCGTATCGGCCCCCTGGCCGATTTCAGTTTCTCCAAGCTGAAGCTGAATACTGCCGTCCTGGTTTAAAACCATCCTGCAGGAAGAAACTTCTACCGATATGGGCCAAACCGCCGTGTTATACCAAAAAAGCGCCATGCCCACGCCTCTGCGGACCGGGCCGCTTTGATTTTTGTAAAGGGCGCGTTTTTCGTCCCAGTGAATATACGCTTTGCATTTTTCTACACATTCCCTAAATGAATCCTGGCGATACACATTTTTGGTAAAAGGATCCGTATAGCCCACAGGCATAAGATTTTTAAAACGAAATTCTATCGGGTCCATGTTGAGGGAAAGCGCCATATCTTCCATGTGGGATTCTACGGCAAAAAGCGCCTGGGGCGTGCCATAGCCCCGCATCGCCCCGCCTGTAGCGGTATTGGTATATACGGTAAAAGCCTCAGTTCGGCGGGCTTTTTCGTCCTGATAAAGCTGACGGAATACATTGGTACCTTTGGCTGTGGTGCTGTGGCCATGGGAACCGTAAGCGCCCTGGTTCGCATAGCAGGTGTATGATCGCGCCACCAACCGTCCGTCGGGCCTGACATAAGCGGCAAGGCGGATCTCTTCGGCGTGGCGCACTCTGGTGCTGGAAAAAATTTCTTCCCGGCTTAAAATAATCTTGACCGGCTTACCCCCCACACAAACAGTAAGGAACGCGTTAAGGGGCTCGTAAAGGGCATCTTGTTTATTGCCAAAACCTCCGCCAATATACGGCTTAATTATTCTTACAGCGCCCCAGGGGCGTCCCAGCGCCTGGGCTACAATGCGGCGGACTATGTGGGGAATCTGGGTCGAAGACACAACTACGATGCGCTCGCTTTCCATGTAGGCGTAAGAAACAACACTCTCAATGTGGCAATGCTGTACGGTAGGCGTTTCAAAAATCTGTTCAAATTTAATAAGGCCGGTTTCCTTAATTGCGGCGTTAAAATCGCCGTCTTCTACAAGGCTGTGTTTTAAAATATTGGCAGGCGACTGCTCGTGGATCGGCGCCGCGCCGTCGGAGGCTGCCTTCATGGACGCATCGGGTGTAAGCAGGGGAGGGTATTCTTCGTACTCAACTTTAATTTTTTTTAACGCCCGGGATGCGGCAATTTCGTCTTCCGCAATAACCGCCCCAATATCATCGCCGTAAAACCTTACCCTGGAATTAAGCAGTTTTCTGTCCGACGGATCCTGGTGAGCGGGATCGGTAGACCAGGGGTGTCCGGCTGTCGGGAACTCAATATCCGGCACATCAAAGCAGGTAACGATCTTGACAACTCCGGGCAGCTTTATAGCTTCGGAAATGTCAATTTTTATTACTTTTCCGTTTGCAATGGTTGAACGGAGAACTTTTGCCGTAAGCATGGACGGCAAAGTCAAATCTTCGGCGTATTTTGCCCTTCCGGTAACTTTTTCGTATGCGTCAACACGGGAGACACTTTTTCCGACACTCATTTTGTACCCCTTATCTTTAAATTAAAAAATCACCTGCCGCTATTATAAGGAACCTTTCCCAAAACATGGTTGGTTTCGGGAAAGGCTCTAAGTATAAGCCGGTTTTCAAATTCAGGAAAGATGGGGGAGGCCTCCGTAAGATTTACGGGGTATAAAATTGCCCCGCCCCGCTTCCGCCTTTAGGATGCCGCGGTTTATGATTATTTCGCCCCGGGAAATTGTATATTCCGGAAAGCCTGTAATTTCCATGCCTTCGTAGGCGCTGTAATCGACATTGCCGTGTATGGTGTT
>JAIRLQ010000233.1 GCA_031259345.1 Treponema sp. | reverse complement strand
CGACGCTCTTCCGATCTGTAATTCCCTTCCCCGCCCGAAGAAATCCATTCTTCCTGTATGTCTACGGCTTCCCTTAAATCCGCCCTTCCTGCCCTTGCCATTGTGGCAAAAGGTTCCGGCAAAAGGGCGATAGAAATACGCCCCGAAATAAGGGATTGTGCAATTTCGGGATATGCAAGGGAATAGTTAAGATGTACATCTGTTTCAGGATTAATCCCCCGGACCAAAAGCAGGCGGCGAAACACATAGTCGGGAATGGCGCCATGGCCTGCGACCGCCACAGTTTTTCCCCGAAGGTCTTCAATGCGTTTAATTTCCGGATCAGAGGTAAGAAGCCTCAGCATACCCGCCCCTGTAACCGCGGCAAGCTTGATATTTCCGCCGGAAGAAAAAATCTTTGCCGCTGTATTAGCGGGGAGTATGCCCATTTTGGCTTCTCCGGAAATAAGACGGGCAGCCATTAAATCGGCAGAGGGCAGGGATTCCATTTTTATGTCAAATCCGTTTATTTCCGGCGGACTTTCAAACATGCGTATCATACCCACCCCGGAAGGACCTTTTAGCCCGTATATCGCAAGGGGTTCAATTCCTTCTTCACGTGCCGGTCTTGCAAAAAGAATGGAAGAAAAAACACAGAAAAGACTTATTAAAAAGAAAAAGGGTCTATAGTTCTTCATGGCTTAATACTATTGTTTTTGGCAATACTTTTAAAGCCCAATTTTAGGAACTTCCAAAACTTGTAAAATAACCAACCGGGTTATCGAACAAGTTCATTTTCTTTTCAATATCTCTCCATAAAAATGTACAGTCTCTTCAAGGCTTATCAGGGCCGATATTTTTTCGGGCGCCGCGTTCAGGATACGGGACAGTGCATAAACATAGGTCTTTAAAATATTAACGATAAGTTTTTTCCCGTTATCCCGGTTTTCTTCACCAAATATACGGCGGATTTCTTCATCAACCCCCCTGTCCATCTGATACAGAAAAAAAGCAAGCATATCCGGGGTAGAAGCAAAATCACACTCCCCTTTTTCTTTGGCCTCTTTTAAAAGGGGCCCCATAAAAGTAACAAAAAATTGTTTGTCGTAACGGTAAAGTTTTTCTTTAAGCATGATTTTGCCTGCATCGTAGGCATTGGTAAGGTATTCAGAAACAAAGGCGAGGTGGGACATCCCCATGTCCCGGCTCATTTCCATTACCCGCCTCATACGCTTAAAACAAGAAAAAGATGTATCATTCACCAGGGAAGAAGCCGCTTCCGACAAAGCCCGGTTGTGCTCCGCACAGAGTTTATCAAGCAGGTCTTCCTTTGAATCAAAATGATGATACAAAGCGCCCTTGGTAAGGCCCGCCCGTTCGGCAATCTGCCGCATGGACGCTTTTTCATAGCCAACTTCAATAAACAGATCTTCCGCGGCGCGCAATATTTCTAGATGAGTTTCTGCTTTTTGCCTTTCCCTGCGGTTCATAAATCTTTTTGAGACGATTCCAAAATTTGACATTGGGCTTGTTCAATAACCCGGTTGGTTCTGTCCATAAAGCAACCGGCTTTTATGGACAGACACTAATTAACCCTCTGGTTAGCTTACAAGTCCTGGCAGTTTATTGGGGCCGGACAGGAAGCCGATTGCTTCCCGTCCGCCCCTTCTTTTCGGACAGCCCCGACTCTATTTTTTGGCCGGCGCTTTTTTAGCCGGAGCCTTGGCTTTAGGCGCGGGTTTTTTGTCCGCGGCGGGTTTCTTTGCCGGCGCGGTTTTTTTGTTCGCGGCAGGCTTCTTTGCCGGCGCCGCTTTTTTAACCGGGGCTTTATTGTTCAGCACCGCCTGGGCTCCTGCCAGACGGGCCAGGGGCACGCGGAAAGGCGAACATGAAACATAGGAAAGCCCTGACCGGTAACAGAAGTCGATAGTCTGGGGATCGCCTCCATGCTCGCCGCAAATACCCACTTTAAGATCCGGATTCACTGCCCTTCCCTGCCCGGCGGCATAGGATAACAGGTAGCCTACGCCTTCTTCATCAATGGACTTAAAGGGGTCAACATCAAGGACATTCTTCTCCAGATAAGTGGGAAGGAATGACGCAACATCATCCCGGCTAAAGGCAAAGGTCATTTGGGTAAGATCGTTAGTACCAAAGCTGAAGAAGTCGGCATAGCGGGCAATATGCCCTGCCCGGATTGCCGCCCTGGGCACTTCAATCATAGTGCCAATCTTTACCTTGAGGTTTACTTTTTCCGCCTTAAAAACACGCTTCAGCACCGCTTCGGCGTTGGGCCGCAAAAGCTTTAACTCCCTGGCGCTTATCACAATGGGAATCATGATTTCGGGAGATACAGGAATCTTCCGTTTTACACATTCCGCCGCGGCCAGGGCAATAGCCTCTACCTGCATGTCGTAGATTTCCGGATACGTTACCGCCAGGCGGCAGCCCCGGTGGCCAAGCATCGGGTTCTGCTCGTGAAGCTTGTCAATTTTCGGCTGAAGCGACTCGGGCGTTACCTTAAGAAAGGCTGCCAGTTCTTTGGTTTCTTCCGGGGTGTGGGGCACAAATTCATGAAGCGGCGGGTCCAAAAGGCGGATAACCACAGGATGGCCTTCCATTGCCTTAAAAATGCCAAAGAAGTCATTCTTCTGCAGAGGCAGTATCTTTTTTAATTTGGCCTTGCGCTCTTCTTCTGTGTCGGCCATGATCATGGCCCTAAAGTGAAGAAGCTTTTCTTTGTCAAAGAACATGTGTTCGGTACGGCAAAGACCTACGCCCTGGGCGCCAAAAGCAAAAGCCCGGCGGGCATCTTCGGGCTGGTCGGCATTGGTCCAGACCTCAAAACCCTTAAGCTTGCCCCGAACAGAAGCGGCGCGTATATCATCGCACCATTTAAGAAAAGTATTCATATCTTTGCCGATTTCAGGGGTTACCAGGGGGAGTTTTCCTTCATAGACATCGCCCGTTGAACCGTCAATGGTAATCCAGTCGCCTTCGTTAAAGGTCTTGCCGTCGATTATCGCCGTCTTTCCCTGTACCGAAATGCCTTTTGCCCCTGCCACACAGGGAGTACCCATGCCCCGGGCAACTACAGCCGCGTGGCTGGTCATGCCGCCGGTTGATGTAAGAATACCCTGGCTTGCAACCATGCCGCCTATATCTTCGGGGCTTGTGTCTTTGCGCAGCAAGAGCACTTTTTCACCCTTGGCATTCCACGCCTCCGCTTCGTTGGCGGTAAACACGATGCGCCCGCAGGCAGCCCCGGGAGATGCGTTAAGGCCCCTGGTAAGCGATTTGGCGCCTTTCTGGGCCTTGCCATCGATCATGGGATGGAGAAGCTGATCCAATAACGCCGGGCTTACCCGCATTATCGCTTCTTCTTTGGTAATAAGTTTTTCCGCCACCATGTCTACGGCGCATTTTACCGCCGCGGCCCCGGTACGCTTGCCGTTACGGGTCTGAAGCAGGAAAAGCTCGCCCTGCTGAACCGTGAATTCCATGTCCTGCATGTCCCTGAAGTGTTTTTCGAGTTTGTCTTTAATACTTACAAGCAGCTTATAAATCGCAGGGTTTTCCCTGGCCAGGGAAGCAATCTTTTCCGGGGTTCGAATGCCGGCAACCACGTCTTCGCCCTGGGCGTTCATCAGGTACTCGCCATAGAATTCTTTTTCCCCTGTTGAGGGATCCCGGCTAAAGCAGACGCCGGTTCCCGAGTCGCCGCCGAAATTGCCAAAGACCATGGACTGCACGTTTACCGCCGTACCTTTGATGTTTTTGATTTCGTTAAGCGCCCGGTATTTAATGGCCCTTTCATTCATCCAGGAACCAAATACCGCGTCTATGGCGCCCCACATTTGATCCAGCGGTTTTTGGGGAAAATCTTTCTTGGCATATTTCTTGACAATCTTTTTGTACTTATCCACCAGTTCCTCAAGATCTTTTGCGTTAAGATCCGTATCAAGCTGAACATTCCGGGCTTTTTTAATAGCCGTGATAGCGGCTTCAAAATGCTCGTGTTCAACCCCCATCACCACATCGCCGTACATCTGTATAAAGCGCCTGTACGCGTCCCAGGCAAAACGGGGATTCCCGGTCTTTGCGGCGATTCCCCTTACAGATTTATCGTTGATGCCAAGGTTAAGGATAGTATCCATCATGCCGGGCATAGAAACCGGCGCGCCGGAACGCACGGATACAAGCAGGGGATCGTCGGGATCGCCAAGCTTTTTTCCCATAGTCTTTTCCAGACGCGCCAGCGTGGAAAGGACTTCCTTATCAAGCCCCGCAGGGTATTTTCTGCCGTTCTCATAAAAAGCGGCGCATACTTCTGTAGAGATGGTAAAACCCGGCGGTACCGGGATTCCAAGGTTGGTCATTTCCGCCAGGTTGGCGCCTTTGCCGCCCAGGATGTCCTTCATCCCGGCATCACCCTCGGCCTTGCCATTACCGAAGAAATAAACGTTCTTTGTTTTAGCCATTCGCTATAAACCTCCGTATTTTTAACACCATAACACATATATAAAGAAAAACAAAGGGGGTGAACAGCAGCAATACTTAAGAACAGGAAGCCAATGCCCCCGGATTGCTGTATAATGAATCATGATGATGTGCCTTACCGCCGCCGCCGATGATGATGGGCGCCGCCTTGACCGGGTTTTGAGGAAAGCCCTGCCCGGCCTGCCTCTTCAGGCGCTGTACCGCTTGTTCCGAAAAGGTAAAATCCTTGTAGACCATATCGAAGCCGGCCCCGGCAAAAGAATAAAAGCGGGACAAATCATAGAACTGCCCCGGACCTGTACCCCAGACCCGCAGCCGCCGGGAAAAACCCATCCGCCTTCCGCCCCCCCTGCCGGCCTTAAGGTTCTTTATGAAGGGGAAGGACTCCTCTTCATCAATAAAGCTTCGGGACTGGCAGTTCACGGGCCGGACAGCCTGGAAGAACAAGTACAATCCTACTTAAAGGACAAAACAGCCCCTTCCCTTTCATTCAGGAGCGGCCCCCTGCACCGGCTGGACAAACCCACAAGCGGCCTTATCGTGTTTTCCACAAACCTTGAAGGCGCAAGGCATTTTAGCCGCCTTATCAGGGAAAGAAAAGTCAGGAAGCTTTATCTGGCGCTGGTTGACGGAACCCTTTTAAAAAGCCAGATATGGGAAGACGAACTTATCAGGGACAAAAAACTTCAAAAGACCATAGTCGTGCCTAAAGGCGAAATCTCCGGCGACGCAAAAACAGGGAGGACCCTGGTAAGCCCCCTTGCCTCGGCAAAAGGCCATAGCCTTATTCTGGCGGAAATCGAAAGCGGCAGAACCCACCAAATTCGCGCCCAGGCGGCGGAAAAAGGGCATCCCCTATCGGGAGATAAAAAGTACGGCGGCAAAGCGCTGCCGGGAAAAACCTTAAGAGGGGGAGGATTCTTCCTTCATGCCTGGAAACTTGAGGCAGAAGGGCGCAGGATTGAAGCGCCCCTGCCGGAAAATTTCCTGGCCGCAATTACGGAATTCTTTGGGAAAGAATTTGAGGGGAAATTCCAGGGCAACGCTGAGTAACCTAGCGTCAATCAGCGTTCCCTAATCCGTATCCCGGCGGGTATAAAAGTCGGCTATAACAGGGTAATGATCGCTTATTTCCCTGGGCTCAATATCCAAAACCGAAAAATCAAACTCGTCTTCAAAACGCAGAACCCGCCAGCTGCCGGTAAAATCTTCGACCGCGCTTTTTGTAATAACAAAACGGTCGTAGGTATTTTGCGAAGAAGCGACAGTAGTGTCCGCGTCGTTTCCGATAATGCTGTAATAATGCGGTTCCGGAAAAGCTTCCGCCAAAAGCTCTTCGCTGTAATAGAAACCGTCCGCATTAAAATCCCCGACGACCAGTACATCTTCTTCTTCCCAAAGCTCTTGATAATAACATACAACTTTTCCCAGGGCGTTAATTTCATTTTGGACATCGGACGGTTTAAGATGGTTATTGATCAGTATAAATTTAAAACCTTCCCGGGCGGCAAAGAATACGGCCAGAGGATTTCGCTCAAAAACATCATCAGGATCGGGATACGTATCGGAACCAAGCAGGCTGAATTTTTGGCTGTCATAAATAACCCAGTATTGTTCTTTCGAGATAGTGCGGCCTTCGCGGGGGCCCAGAAACCAGTTATATCTTTCCGGAATGGAAGCCATAAATTTTTCTACCGGATCTGCCGTCGCCGAGCGGACTTCCTGAATGGCTATAATGTCGCAGCGGGAAACAATATCCGCAAGCGCCTTCACCACTTCGCCTTTCCGCATTTTGGAAACCCCGAAAGTTTGAATGTTGAAAGAAGCGATGCTTACGGTCTCTTCCGGGGCCAGTAAGGCGGGGAAAACAAAGCAGAAGAAAAAAAAGAACAATCTGCCGGGCCGGGATCTTTTCATCTTTACACACCATAGATTTAGGTTTGCGCTAAAGAATTATCTAATCATTTACCACAAACACTTGCAACCGGTAATTCTGAAATTACGCTTTTTTGTAAAAAAGCTGCGCTCTAACATTCACGGAATGCCTGGAAATAATCAACAACCCCGCCGCACGCGGCCGGGGCATGTTGTTCCCATAAGGCAGCCGCACTTAGAGGTTTAATACTTTTTAACCGCCGCACGCGGCCGGGTATTAAACCCCTTCGGCACGAATAAAACGGAATAACATAAATCCGCAGCGGGAGCAAGCCCCTGAACAAAAACTACGGAGAAGCTCTCACTAAGGAAGCCGCCCTGGAAGCAAAGTTTTCAAACCTTCTGAAAACCGTGCCCAAATAACCCCGCACTTCCCCGGCCCATAGCCGGCTATCAATACCCCCCCGCACCCGCTTTTTACAAACAAGGGACATGTCCCCACAAGCTAGGGACATGTCCCCAGAAGCAAAAGACATGTCCCCGGAAGCTAGGGACATGTCCCCAGAAGCAAAAGACATGTCCCCAGAAGCTAGGGACATGTCCCCAGAAACAAAAGACATGTCCCCAAAGGCTAGGGACATGTCCCCAGAAACAAAAGACATGTCCCCGGAAGCTAGAAACATGTTCCCAGAAGCTAGAAACATGTTCCCAGAAGCTAGAAACATGTTTCCGGAAGTTAGAAACATGTTTCCAAA
>JAIRLQ010000227.1 GCA_031259345.1 Treponema sp. | reverse complement strand
TAGATAGTGGACTTGCAAAATGCTTTGCATTTTACGCAAAAAAGAGAGGCAATATGGAACTGCATAATACGACAGAAGATTTAATCCTCGGAAAAATTGAAGACATTTTCAGCGCCCTGGAAGGGGGGGAAAACCAGGAAGAGCTGTGCACTTGCCAGCAGTGCCGGTTGGATACGGCGTGCTATGTGCTAAACCGTACCCAGCCCCACTACATCGTGTCTAACCGGGGCGCAGCCAGGGTTAATCACGAAAGCCTGGAATCTCAACAGAGGGAAGCGGATATGACCGCCCTTATTTACGAGGGGCTTAAACGGGTTAATCATAATCAACGCCCCAGCTTTACCCATACCAGCGGTTCGGGCACAAAGGCTCCCAATTCGGGCAACCCGGTATTCAATATCCCCACTATTGTAGGACGCTTGTTTGACGGCTCAAATTTTGCCCCCGTGTTCGGGGTCAAAGTGGAGCTGTTTCATTTAGGTGAACTGGTGATTATGAAAGACTCCAATTGGCAGAATCCCTACAGTCTGGTTGCCAATATCCAGGGTACTTTTACCTTCTGGCCCGCGCCCCTGCCGGCGGACAATGACAACATACGGAAAGTCTTTGAATACGCAATCCGCGTAATATCGCCCGAATACGAAACACTAAACCACTATTTCAAAATTCCGGTAATAAGTGAAATTCAAACCGCCAATTCCTTTACCCTGAACCGCACCTTTAAGCTGCCGGATCAATACCTTTTCCCCCCCGGGGAAGCCGAAAAAAACGGCTTCCAGGATTGATGCAGGCAGGGGATTGCCCTCGCTCGTATACAGAATTATTTGCAGGGTTTATTGCATTAATGTCCAAATAATACCGGTGTGGGCGCTAAAGAGCAGCGTATCTTTGGAAGGATTTTGCATGGGCCTTACGCTCCAGGAATAAAGCGGCATCCGGGCGCCTAAAATCGCCTTCAGCCCCGGGAAGATAGTATAAGAAGCCTCCAGCCCCAAAAATATGGCTTTGTATTCGTCGGTTTTGGTTTTTCGCACCAGCGCCGGGGTTGCGTCAATGCTCTCGGAAGCATACGAACGGCTCAGGCTTTCAAAGCCAAAATCAACCTGTATTGTGTACGGCACATTTTTTGTATAAACCTGGGCCCTAAAATAGTAGCGTTCCAAGGAATCTTCTATAAGGAGATATGCGTTTTTCATATTTGCCCTGCTTTTTGTTTCCATGTTGATGGAACAAACCGCGAAAGGAACCCAAAAACCCGCGCTTATGCCGCCGGATTTATGGGAATAATCGTCCGAATCGGAGAGGATATTGCCAAGAGAGGCCCCCGCCTTTAGGCGCGCAAAAAAGATTCCCGGAAATTCCAGGCCAACCGCGAGGGAAAACCCGGGATTGACCTTTTCACCGGCGTTGAAAAGGCCTATTACGGGGCCCGCTTCCAAAGAAATAAAATTAAGATTTGCCCCGATATTGCCAAAAACCATGTTGCCCAGAATGGGGTCGCGCTCGTAACCCGCGTTGTAATTAAAACTGTTTCCGGCTTCCCCGGAAACTTTGGCAACGCCGAAAGGGAAAAGATTGGGCTTAAAAGACGTGGTTTTGGTTTTATCGTTGTCTCCCAGGGGGCTTGCGCGGTCCCGGTCAAAAGAGATGTTTCCCAGGCCGCCTGTTATTTCCAGATCCATTCCTGATACAACCGCAGGAGAAAGCGCCGCGAATATAAGCAAAGCCAGCATAAAAACAGAAAATTTTTTCATCATCATATCGCCCTATCAGTTTTTGTTGGACTGTCCGGGAAGTAACCAACTTCCCGGCCCATAAAACCTTCAAAAAGATGTTCTAACGCCGAAAAAAAACCCAAACATCTCCGCCGGAGGATCCGTGTCCAGTACATTGATCCGAATTTTTGTATCCCAGAGGAGCCCGCCGGATGAAAAAGTGGCAAACGGCGAAACCCAAAGGGCTAAATCGTCCATTTTGGTAACCTTCATGCCAAATGTCGATTCCAGCCCGGCCTTAAAAATCGCGTCAGGTTTTCCCAGATAGAATTTCGCGTTAATATCAACCTTTCCCCGCTCTTCATCGGTTTTAATATGCAGGTATTCCACAGGATGATAAAAAAACGTCATAATAAAACCATACTTGGCAAAGCGCAGCCGGGGTTCCATCAAAAAGAAAAAATGATCGATTTTTAAGCTTGTACCCGCGTCCCAGCCGGGAATGCCGCCCTGAAAAAGAAATTCCATCCCGCTTTCGGTGATAAAATCCGCCAGAAGCCCGGCCCTGACATTGGCTTTTGAGCTCTTGGTCAAAGAAAGGCCCGAAAAGGCTTCGATTTTGACGCGTTCCAAATTGATGAGTACCCTAAGGTCCCCGGAATAGTGGGCCTTCCCATCGTTATCAAAAAAGCCTGTTGTGCCGGATGTATCGATAAAGTCTTCGTATAAGTAGATCATAGGGACGATATGTTCCCACTTTGTCAGGGCAAGGGAAAAACCGGTGCCCATGGCGCTATGGATGCCGTCATAACGTATGCCGTCGGGAAAGTAGGAAAAGCCCTGGTACTCGGTTTCGATGGGAACTATGCCAAAACGGGTGGAAAACTCATCGCCGGAACAAAAGTCGTCGCCATCCCCAATAAAGAATGAAAGTTCCAGGGGCTTCCCAAAAAGATCCCGGGCGCTGGCTTTGGCTATCCTGAATGAAAGGGAGGAAGCCCTGGTGGTCATAATGTCGGGGGTTTCAAAATTGAAACCCAGGAGCATGCCGTATTTGTAGCCGCCGGAAAGGGACAAATCCGCCTGGATTGCCGAAGAGAGAATAAAATCGCCCGACTCGACTTTGCCCCAGGTTGCCATTTCCATACGGGGTATTGTAAACTCAGCCGCACCCAGTATGGCGGCTCCGTTAAGAGCCGGCAAGAAAATCAAAAACATGTATATCAGTTTTCTCATGTTTTAATTCTACCATGAAGCGAAGTTAATTACAAACCCAAAGCCCTGCCGGTGCCGGCCATCCGGGGCGGCGCTTAATCATTTTTTACAATGAGCAATTTGAGGGCTTGACCTTTGGTGAATTTAGTATAATCTTTTAAGTATAATGAGTGATTATCTTGATCCTAATAACGAGGAACTTCTCAAGGACTTTTTCAGCGAAGCTCAGATGCAGGTTGATACCCTGGAGCAGAATGTTTTAGTCCTGGAGACAGAGGGCGGCAACAAGGATGTTGTAGACGAAATTTTTCGTGCCGCCCATACCCTTAAAGGCGGATCCGCCACGGTGGAATTTATGGAACTTTCCCATTTTGCACACACGGTGGAGGATGTTTTTGACGCTATCCGTTCGGATCAGCTTGCCGTTAATGAAGATGTGGTAGATACGCTTCTGCAGGCGATTGATGTCATCAAGGCGATGCTGGAACAGCGCATGAATGGGGCGGTGTATCAGGAAGATATTTCCGCGATACAGGGGAAGCTTGAATCCCTTATCCCCGATAGCGCCAAAGGAAAGAAGGCGGCTAAATCCGCGCCCAAAGCGGCCGGGGCCTCTGCGGCCCCCCGGCCCCAGGCGGCGGCCCCTCCGCCTCAAACCCCGGCTCCGGCGGCTTCCCAGGGTTCCGGCCTTACAGAGGATGAGCTTCAGGAGCTAAAAGACTCGGTTGACGGCGGCATGCCCATATACCGGGTCTCGGTTAAGTTTGACGAAAGCAGCCTTATGAACACTGTAGGGGGCATACAGGTTTATGCCGCCCTTAAAAGCTATGGAATGGTTCTTAAAACAGTGCCCGATTTTGAGCAGCTTTATGACGATAATTTTTTCCCGGTGGTCGAGTATTATTTTGCTTCAAGCAGGACAATAGAAGAAATCCGCAAGTATGTGGCAATTTCGGACGTTACCCTGGGGGCGGATGTAATCGATATTACCGGCGCGGCTTCGGCAGCGGCGCCTCAGGCGGCGCCCGCCTCTGCTCCGGCGAAAGCCGCCCCGGCTCAAAAAGCGCCGGCTGTAGCAGCGGCGCCCCAGGCCGCCGCGGCGGCCGCCGCAAGCGCGGCGAGCGCCGCCCCTGCCGCGGCAAAAGCCCCCAGCGCCGCTTCGGAAGACGCCAAAAAGGCCGGCAAAGAAGCAGGCTCAATCCTTCGGGTAGATTCCAAACGTATTGACGATCTCCTCAACCTGGTTTCGGAAACCGTTATCACCAAAGCTACGTTTAACCAGATTAGCCTGCAATTCACCGAATTGGGAAACG
>JAIRLQ010000214.1 GCA_031259345.1 Treponema sp. | reverse complement strand
CGGCAAAGAGCTTGTCAAAGTGGGCGTGAGTTTTGACTGCGAAAAGCGCAACATCGGGGAGTGGAAGGCGGTACACGACGCGGGCTAAAGGGGCCTGTTCGTTTCTTCAACCCCGCCGGCCCCTAATGCCGCCGTTGTCGTGATCTTTAATACGGATATCGGTTTGTGGGATTTTTATGCCGTACGATCTTGAGAAACAACACCGGAAGGGTAAATTACACGCCATAGAGCGTATTCACCTGCTGTTGGATGAAGGCTCTTTTATGGAAGTATATTCCGGTGTCAAGCACGATTGCACGTCCTTTGGCCTTGCGGAGAAGGATATCCCCTATGACGGTGTCATCACCGGGTTCGGTACGGTACGCGGCAGGCAGGTTGCGGTATATGCCCAGGATTTTACCGTCCAGGGGGGGACCCTGGGAAATATGCATGGGCAGAAGATAGCCAAGCTGTACGAAAAGGCGATTGATATTCATTGCCCTGTTATCGGCATCAATGATTCGGGGGGCGCGCGGATCCAGGAGGGGGTAAGCGCCCTGGCCGGATACGGCGATGTATTCATGCAGAATGTCCGGGCCTCCGGGTATATCCCGCAGATATCGATTATTGCCGGCCCCTGTGCGGGGGGTGCGGTGTATTCTCCGGGCATAACGGATTTTGTTTTTATCATTGACAAGATAGGATTGATGTTTATTACCGGTTCAAAGGTGGTAAAGGCCGCCCTATCCCTCGATATTACGGATAATGAACTGGGGGGCAGTGTACTGCATGCGGAGAAGAGCGGGGTTGCCCATTTTAGAGCCGCGGATGAAAAACAGTGTTATCAATTAGTACAAAAACTGCTCGATTATATTCCCCACTGGAACGGTGAACAGGCGGCGTCAAAGCCGGTTAATTATACCCCATCAAAACTGGCGGCGATCCGAAAAGTTGTTCCGAAAAATGCGAAGCAGGGCTATGATATTCGGAATATTATTGCTGCGATAGTTGATGATGATTCCTTTCTTGAGGTTCACGCCGAATTTGCCCGGAACATGGTGGTGGGTTTTGCATATATTGAAGGATGGATCACCGGCATTGTGGCCAATCAACCGGCTTTTCTGGGGGGCATTGCCGATTCGGATGCCAGCGATAAGGCCGCCCGGTTTATTCGTTACTGCGACGCCTTTAATATCCCGCTGCTTACCTTGGTAGATATACCGGGATTTGTTCCCGGCCCGGATGAGGAACAGAAGGGGATTATCCGGCACGGCGCAAAACTGATCTACGCCTATGCGGAAGCAACGGTGCCCAAGATTACCGTTATTGTACGAAAGTCCTATGGCGGCGCATATATTGCGATGAATTCCAAACATTTAGGCGCTGATTTTGTGTTTGCCTGGCCCGAAGCGGAAATCGCAGTGATGGGCGCCGAGGGTGCGATACAGATTCTTTTTTCCAAGGATTTGACGACAAACAGTGATCCTGAGTATGCAAAGAAACTGCAGGATGAGTATAAGGCGAGCCACATGACCGTAAGGATCGCGGCGGAAAAAGGGTATATCACCGAAGTAATCGCGCCGGAAGACAGCCGGTTAAAGCTTGCCCAGGGCTTTCGTATTTTGAGGGAAAAAAAGACCGGGGCCGGGATCACAAAGAAGCATGGGAATATTCCCCTGTAGACCGCTAAGCGTTCCGGGGATCGCCGAAAAATTTTTGCCGCCGGGATACGGCCGGCGTAAACGGCAACAGGGATCATAATAAAGACATGACACGAAGACTGCCCATCGGCATCCAGGATTTTGTCTCTATCCGGAAGGACGGATTTTTATATGTAGATAAGACTGCCCGAATCCATGAACTGGTAACGGGATCGGGAAAAGTTTTTTTCCTGTCCCGGCCCCGGCGGTTTGGGAAGTCCCTCTTGTGTTCGACCCTGGGGGCGCTCTTCGAGGGGCGGCGGGAACTTTTCGGCAGTATGGCGGGGCAGCCGCCCTTGGCGATTGATTCCCTGGACTGGGAATGGAAAACGCATCCGGTTATCCGGATTGACCTGAACACCGGAGATTATGAGAAGGGGACGGAGGAACTTTCGGTTACGATTAAGAGAATGCTTGAACTATGCGCAGGGAAGTATGATGTGCCATTTACCGGAGAAACCTTAAGCGATTTCTTTGCCCGTCTGATATTTAGTCTTCATGAAAAGTACAAAGAAAAGGTCGTCGTACTTATCGATGAATATGATAAACCGCTGCTCTCGACCATTGATATGCCGGAAAAACATGGTGTAATCAGGAACGCCCTCAAATCTTTTTATGGGGTATTAAAATCTTCGGACGAGTACCTTCAGTTGGTATTTCTAACAGGGGTTACCAAATTTGCCCATGTGAGCGTGTTTTCCGATCTGAATAATGTAACCGATATTTCCATGATCCCCCGGTTTTACGATCTCTGCGGCATAACCCAGGAGGAACTGGAGCGGGATTTTGCCGGTGAAATAGCAGCGGTTCTTGAAGATAAACATACGGACCGGCAAAGCTACCTGGCGGAGGTAAAACGCTTTTACAACGGTTACCGGTTTTCTGAAAAGCCTGAGACGGTCTACAATCCCTTTGGGCTTTTAAACCATTTTAATGAGGAAGGAAAATTCAACGCCTACTGGTTTGCCACCGGGACTCCGACTTTTCTTATCACCCTGATAGAAAAACAAAAGATAGATATCCTGAACTTGGAAAAAGAAAGGGTCACGGGATTTGATTTTCAGCGATTCGATGTGGAAAACATGGACGCCGTACCGGTGTTGTATCAATCCGGTTATTTGACCATCGTTGGGTATGATGAAGAATTGGGAGAATACGCGCTGGACTATCCGAATGAGGAAGTGCGGGGTTCCTTTGCGGAGGCGCTGCTGGATTATTACGTAAAGAAATACGAAACGGGGATAAAGCCCTCCGCCTTAGCCGTACCGAAGGCGCTGCTGCACGGTGATG
>JAIRLQ010000200.1 GCA_031259345.1 Treponema sp. | reverse complement strand
CGACGCTCTTCCGATCTTATATCCACCCGTAAGGCGTTTTCGCTTTCATGTTCCCGGTTCTTCCCCCTGCCTGCGGCCCTGTTTAATATTTATCGGTGGTAAAATTCATCCCGTAGGTCCAGTTGCTGAATTTCCAGTCATCAATAGAGACCTTAACTCCCTTTGCCTGAACCGCCTTAAGCGCCCGGTCACGTTCATTGGTCATGGCGGTATTGTACTTTACCAGCTCGGCTTTCCAGTCCTTTATCGCCCCCGAGTAATAACCCTGGAGGATCTCTGCCGGATTGGGATGGATCTCCCTTATCTCCGCAAGCACCTCGCCGACGGCCGGGTTCCTAAGCAGGGGATTCGGCTCATAGGCCATGGTTCTTTCAAAGATATTGATAACATCAATGTAGGTGGAATGTACGTCCGCCTGCTTTACTATCGAAAGCTTTAAGGGAGGCTGATCCATTCTTTCGGCAAGCTTTATGTAATACTCATCGGAGGTGAATTCTCTAAGGATGTCGGTCGCCTCCGCCGCCGATTTGGACTGGCTTGAAATAAAGAAAGTTCCACCCGGAGGCCCGCGGTAGATTTTGTAGGAAGCCTGGGGGTTTTTCCGCACCGGCTCGTCCACCGCAATCTGATCCATAATCGCGGGAAAACTGCTCTTTAAGACACCGATATTCCAGCTTCCGTCAAAAAGAATCGCCGCCTCTCCGGCGGCCCAGCGTTCCCGGGCCTGGCGCATATCCAGATTAACCGAAACAGGATGTACGCTGCCGTCGTCTTTTAAGCCGGTAAGAAATTCAAACACGTCAAAATAGTAGGAAGAAGCATACTGGTATTCCCCGGTTTTCCAGTCTACGGAACCGCAGCCGCCTGAGGCGTTCACCCAGTCCCGGATGGAATCATTCATACGGCTGGTAAAGGCGATAGGAATAATAAGCCCATACACCTTGCCGCCGGACTGCTGGGTAATCTTTTTCGCCAGATCCCGGAGTTCCGCAAAACTCTTGGGAAACTGGGTATACCCCGCATCGGCTACCGCTTTCTTGTAATACCAGGACGGGACATTGTGGTTCAGATTGTTCATGGTGGGAAAGGAATAGACCTTGCCGTCAAAAAGGGTGGTTCCCTCAAAGAGCGTAACCCTCACATGCTCGGGCAATTCTTCTTTGCTCACCGTCATGGGGGAAAACCAGCCTTCCCTGAATAAGGTGGCCGCTTCCCCGCCAAGGGTGTTGGAGAACACATCGGGGCACTGGTTGGATCGAAAGGCGAGCAGGAGCGCGTCCTTTTGCTTGGCCGGATCGTACTGGGTGTACTCTACCTTGTTTCCGGTCTTGGCGCTGTACTCGTCCCACAGGGCCTGATGCATGGGCGCCAGGGGCAGAAAGTGATCCCACCAGGTTATGGTTTTCGGTCCGCTCTGAACCGCCGTTGAAGGGCTGCCGCCCTTGTCCGAACCGCCTCGGGCAAAACAAAACGATGCCGCAACAATCAGGAGAAACAAAAGGCCCGCCGTCTTTTTCATAAAAACCTCCTCACTATATATGGTGTCTGTCCACAAAGTCGGTTGCTTTGCGGTTTCATAGCCTGAGTTTATCATTCAGAGCAGCTTGCCGAACCGGTAATCCTGATGCAATCCATCAATGCGGTACGTTTAATCAGCCGGTCTCTTACCCAGTTTTTTTCATACCAGGTACAACATTCAAACGTATCGTTTATCTCAGCCATTTTAAAGCGCATTTTATCCCGCAGTGAAGCTTTAATACCCGCATAGGCAGGGTCTCCGGCAAGATCTTTCATCTGCAAAGGATCTACCTGATTATCGAAAAGCAGTTCCCGGTTATCTACACGATAAACGGCGTAGGTATACCGTTTAGTGCGATAGGCGCGCCATTCATGACCGTCTTCAAATATGGCGGTCGCTCCGGTACCCATCATCAATGCGCCCTCGGGTTCAAAAGCGCCAGGTTTCCCAAAAAGCGCGTCCTTAAGATCTTTCCCTTCCACGGCCTCTGGAACTGGAAGTTCCATCATGGAAAGCAAGGTAGGCATGATATCTACCGTATTAAGGCATATATCGCGGGAACTATTTGCCGTAAACCGTCCTTTCCATTTTAAGAGGAAGGGAACCCGAACAGCCTCATCATAAAATATATTCTTCGCATGACGGCCATGGGCCCCGAAAAGTTCACCGTGATCCGAGGTGAAGATTATAATGGAATTATCTTCAAGACCCAGGTTTTTAATAGCGGCCATAAGCCGCCCGATATTGTCATCAAGATTGGCCGTCATGGCATAATAAATCTTCATCCACGAGGTCAGATCGTTCCGTTCTTTTTCATTAAGCTGGGCCCAGCGATCGGCGTAGGGATCGTTTTTGGGAAGATAATTTTCCGGGAGGGTGAATTCCGTGTCCTTAAAGCGTTCCATATATTTGCCGGGAACATTTTCCGGTGTCCAGGGAAGATGCGGAGTTCCCAGAGATAAGAAGAGGCCAAAAGGTTTGTTCTTCCTCCCAAGCCTTTCCAGTTGTTCTATGGCCATATTTGTTTGAGTATCAGGCTCATAAGCTTCACAGTAAATTTTCCCCGGACTGTCAAGGTGATAATAAGCGGCGGAACCGTAGTAGTTGTGGTGAAAATTATAAGCGGCAAAATAGCCGTTAAAACCAAGCCGGTCCGGTCCCGGCGGGATAAAAGAGTTCCTGGGGTCTAAATGGTTGCCAAACTGAGCGGCATAGAGGTGCCATTTTCCGATATAAGCGGAATCATAACCGTTTTCATTAAGTATATGGGCAAAACATCGGGGGTGATGGCTGGGGTTCAAACGGATTTCATTTATCACCATGCCGGTACTGGTTGTGTATTTTCCGGTAAATAAGGATGCCCGGTAAGGAGCACATACCGGATGGCCGGAAACGGCGTTAAACAAATCAAGGCTTTCATTCCGCAGTCTGTCGATATTCGGAGTTTGCGCTTTTGAGTCTCCTGCATATCCCACACTTTGATACCGGAGCTGGTCCGCGAATATATAGATTAAATTTGGCCTTTCCATGCTACCTCCGGCGTTTACAATACAGAAGATTGT
>JAIRLQ010000175.1 GCA_031259345.1 Treponema sp. | reverse complement strand
TCTTCGACCGTTTCCCCAAGCGGAATTCTAAGATTGGCGAAAAATTTTTTGAGATTAAAAACTGGAACGTGTTTCACGACCAGCAGTCGGAAAGGAAAGTAATCGACAATGTTAATTTATATATAAGAAAGGGAGAGGTTGTAGGTCTCGCCGGGCTTATGGGCGCGGGCAGGACAGAACTGGGTATGAGCGTCTTCGGCCACTCCTATGGCAGGAACATTTCCGGAGAGGTGTGTATAAACGGCAAAGTGGTAAACACAAAAAACGTATCCGGGGCTATACGAAACGGTATCGCGTATCTTTCTGAAGACCGCAAGCAGTATGGCCTGGTTATGATTAGCGATATTAAATCCAATATTTCCCTGGTCAATTTAGACAAGGTGTCAAAAAACGGGGTGATAAACACCAACGAGGAAGTGATTCAGGCGCGGAAGGGAGTGGAAGCCTTAAGTATCAAATGCTCAAGCGTCAAACAAAAACTTATGAATCTTTCCGGCGGAAATCAGCAGAAGGTGGTTTTCGCCAAATGGATGTTCAGGGACTCGGATGTTTTGATCCTTGACGACCCTACCCGGGGCGTGGATGTGGGCGCGAAATATGAGATCTACAAGCTTATTAACAAATTTGTAGAAGAAGGCAAATGCATTCTGTTTATCTCCAGTGAGCTTCCGGAAATCTTAGGTATGTGCGACCGGATCTATGTATTAAGCGATGGAAAAATAAAGGGCGAGCTTGACAAGGGGAGCATGACACAGGAAAGCATAATGAAATTAATTGTTAAGGAAGGTGTCGGAGATGGAAATTAATTTAAGACAGATTGTCAAAACTAACGCGCGCCAGTATGGGATGTTCATCGCGTTTCTTGTGGTGATTCTTTTTTTCACCGTCTTAACCGGAGGCATACTGCTTTCCCCGCTTAACGTAACGAATATAATTTTACAGAACAGTTATATTCTGATTATCGCGGTGGGGATGCTTCCGCTCATCCTCATCGGAAAGTTCGATATATCCGTTGGTTCCGTGATGGGTTTTGTCGGCGGTGTCGCGGCGCAGCTTATAGTCAAGAGCCACATGCCTTTTGTCCCGGTGCTGCTTATCAGCCTGGGAATCGGCGCGATTATCGGGTTGTGGCAGGGCCTGTGGGTCGCGTATATCGGGGTGCCGGCCTTTGTGACGACCCTTTCCGGCATGTTGATTTTCCGGGGGCTTACCATTGTTGTGCTTGACGGCCGCTCCATTGGCCCGTTCTCCGATACGTTTAAAGCCCTGTCCTCAAGCTATTTACCCGATTTTTTTGGCGCGGGCCGGATTCACCTGACTACCCTCTTGATAGGAATACTCGTCTGCGTTTTTATTTTCTTCAATATTTTTAAAACCCGCAGGGCTAACCAGAAATATGGTTTTGATATAATGCCCTTCGCCTTTGATTTAGCAAAGGCGATCATCATAAGCGCGGGTGTGCTCGTCCTGACCTATTTCTTCGTGATGTACAAAGGGCTGCCTACGGTGATGATCCTCATCGCCGCCCTGATAATTATTTATTCCTTTATAACAGGCAATACGGTTATAGGGCGCAGGCTTTACGCCCAGGGCGGAAACGAGAAAGCCGCGCAGCTTTCGGGTATAAGAACCAAACTGATTTCCGTAGTAACGTTTGTCAACCTGGGAGTGCTTGCGGCTCTGGCCGGCCTTGTTTTTGCGGCCAGGCTTAACGCGGGGACGCCGAAAGCCGGCACCGGCGTGGAAATGGACGCGATAGCGGCCTGTTTTGTCGGCGGCGCATCGGCGGCCGGCGGTGAGGGAACGATCATCGGAGCTATTATCGGCGCGCTTATCATGGGCGTTATCAACAACGGCATGTCCATCATGGGTATTTCGATTGACTGGCAGCAGGCCATTAAGGGGCTTATCCTGCTTTTCGCGGTTGCGTTTGATGTATACAGCAAATCACGGAAATAAAACAATTATAAGGAGTTTAAAATGAGGCTTGAGCGATTTAAAGTGCTTTCGGAAAAAGAAATCGCGGAGATCCACGACGTAACGGTGAAAGTTCTGTCAGAGACCGGGGTGAGGGTTTTAAGCGAAAAGGCCCTGGATATGCTTGAGAAGGGTGGGGCAACTGTAGACAAAACAGCGAAAACTGCAAAGTTCAGCCCCGGGTTGATTGACCGTTGTATCAAAAGCGTTCCAAGAGAATTCGCGCTTTATAACCGGGAAGGCACCGAGAGCATGGTCATCGGCGACAGAAATCCAAAATACGCGGCTGGGCACAACGCCATATTTATGGTGGATCCTTTTACAAACAAACGCCGCTATTCAAAAGTGGAAGACATTGAACAATTCGGTATTATCGCAGACAAGCTTACGGACATTGATATTGTGGGTATTCCGTTAAATCCCCAGGATGTTCCGCCTAAAGAGACATTGCTCTACGCGATAAAGGCCCTTTACGAAACCACCGGCAAGCCGCTTTTTTTCTCCACCGACTCGTATGCGGTAAACCATTCGGCCATAGAGATGATGAAGGCTACCGCAAAAAACGGCGATATTGCGCAATATCCCAATGCCGTAAGCCAGCTTTCGCCCACAAGCCCGCTTTATTGGGAAGCCGGGGCGATTGACTCCCTTATTGACACATCGACAAACATGGTGCCGCTTGTGATACTGCCCGAGCCTATAGCCGGCCTTACCGCTCCGTATTCCGTATCGGGTCTTTTAACCATGCACAACGCGGAAACCGTTTCGGGCATTGTAATTTCCCAAACCGCAAAAAAAGGCGCGCCGCTGCTTTATGGATCATCCTGGACTACCTATGATATGAAAAACAACACCGCGATTATAGGCAGCCCCGAGACCACATTGCTCAGAATAGCAATTTCTCAAATGGCGGATTATTACAATGTCCCGGCGCACACCACCGCGCCCAATGACGATGCCAATGCCCATGACGAGCACATGACCTGGGAAAAAGTCTTAAGCTCATTCTGTTCCGCGGGGGCGAGGAACGACATCATCATGAATTCCGGCATGTTCTCCTGCGGCCTTTCAATAAGCCTTGAGCAATTAATTCTTGACGATGAGATGAACGGTTACGAGCGGAGGATTTGCCGGGGCATAAACGTTACCGGCGAGGCCATAAGCGCCGATACAATACAGAGAATCGGTCATGGCGAGAGTTTTATGATGGAAGATCTTACCTTTAAGAATTTGAGGAGCGGTGAATTCCACGCTTACAAAATGCAGTATCTTCCCAATTACAAAAATTGGATGGACGCGGGTGCGCCGGACGCGGTGGCTGTCGCTAACCGTAAGGCGAAAGAGTACCTCTCCGGAGGAAGCGCGCATCCGCTGGACGAAAAAAGAAAAGATGCCCTGGCGGAGATAATTAAAAAATTTACGGGTTAGGACTGAGCAGAACAACCACTAAAAAACAGGGGTTGTCTGAAAGGTAAGGTTTTCAAACTTTTTGAAAATCCTGTCAGGTAACCAACAACGAACCGAAGGTTCGCGTCAT
>JAIRLQ010000153.1 GCA_031259345.1 Treponema sp. | reverse complement strand
CTTTTCCTAACTTTTTAGAGTTTTGCGCGCTGCGGTACCTTGCGGTATTTTTAATTAAAGATTATGCTTAGTTCACTATGAATAGAAAACGTGTTGTTTTATTGTGCCTTGCAGCGCTGGGCACAGTTCTTGTTTTAGGAGGCTGCCAAAAGAAGGCCGCCCCCGACGGTCAGGGCCTTGCCATAGACAAGGATACCAGTTACGCCATTGGCATGTACCTTGCTTCCCAGTTTCCCATCCCCGAAGCCCATTACGACTATGATTCCTTTATGGAAGGGTTTAAGGCTTTTAGCGAAGCCGAAGAAACCCGGTTTTCCATGGATGAAGGCATAGCCAAAATACAGGCGATCTTTCAGGGAATTCAGGAAGAAACGGCTGCCAGAAATCTTGAGGAAGGCAAAGCCTTTCTTGAGGAAAACGGAGCAAAGCCGGGAATAATTACTACTTCCAGCGGGCTTCAATATGAAGTTATTAGCGAAGGCGCGGGACCTTCTCCCGGCGTGGCAGATACGGTAGAAGTTAATTACGAAGGAACCCTGCTGGACGGAACCGTGTTCGACAGTTCCTATGTACGGGGCGAACCCGTAAGCTTTCCCCTGAACCGGGTGATCCCCGGCTGGACCGAAGGCCTTCAACTTATGAGCGTTGGCAGTACCTACCGCTTCTTTATTCCCTCGGACCTGGCTTACGGCCCTGATGGCATGCAGTCAATTCCGCCAAACGCAACTTTGACATTTAAGGTAGATCTTTTATCTATCGTGGATACCGGCGCGGAAGCGGATCCGGCCCAGTAAAGGATACATATATGAAACAATTTCTATGCGCTCTTGTCCTTGTAGTCTGCGTCCTAAGATATACCCATGCGGAGCCCATTGCCGAGCAGGCCGCCAAAGGTAACGAAAAATCCGATATAAGTTATGCCGTGGGCATGGCCCTGGGATCGGATCTTAAAGATGCCGGCTTTCCCTTTAATTACGGTTCTTTCCTTCGGGGTTTTATTGATACCATGGAAGGCTGGGAAACCCGTTATACTCTGGCTGAAGCTATGGAAAAAGTGCAGGCTGCTTTTCAGGCGGCTTATCTGGAAAAGGTGGAGGCAAACCGGCTTATAGAGGATGCCTTTCTGGCGGAAAACGCGGCGAAGCCGGGAATGCTGTCAACAACGTCGGGGCTTCAGTATGAAATCCTGGTTGAGGGCACGGGGGCGCAGCCTTCCCAAACGGATTCTGTCAGGGTAAATTATACAGGCGAATTAACCGACGGCACTGTGTTCGACAGCTCGTATGCCCGGGGTGAACCGGAAGAGTTTCCCCTGGAAGGAGTTATTCCCGGTTGGAGCGAAGGCTTGCTTCTTATGAAGACAGGGGGCAAGTCCCGGTTCTACATTCCCTCAAAGCTGGCCTACGGAGACAGGGGCGCGGGCAGTATAATCCCCCCCTATTCAACGCTGATCTTTGAAGTAGAATTGCTGGAAATCTTAAGCCCTGTTGAGGAAGATGACCCCGGCGGGGAAGAAACAGGCGAATAGTTTTTTAAAGCTGAGGCTGTTCATCGAAGCTCCGGTTCGCCTTCAGCTTTTGGAACAGGCCCATCTGTCTTAAACGTTCGGGCGGGTTTTAAGATATTCGGCGAGACTGCTTCCCAGCGTGTTTTCGTTTACCTTGACAATCCTGCTTTCGCGCTCGTAGCTTTCGTTTGAGTCTGAAGCGTGGGCGGTATTAACCATCACATTGGAGCCAACCTCCCTGCGTATGGTGCCGCCGGGCGCTTTAAGAGGATCTGTGGGCCCCAGGACATCGCGGATTTTCTTTATGGCGTTTTCGCCTTCGTAAATTATAATCATGCACTTTACGTTGCCGGGTTTGTCTTCTTCTTCAGGAAGGCATATACCGGGTTTGCGCCCGGACATAAATTCAATTATCATCCTGAATTGTTCCCTGGCATACTCGGTGCCAAAGCTGTCCGAAAGGGTTTTTTCAATCTCTTTGCTTAAAGGGAGGCGGAATTCTTTTTCCAGGACTTCCCGGGCTTTTTGTCCAAAGACAGGCCCAAGCTTTTCTTTAAGGTTTATTTCTACAGGGCCGTAAAATTCCAGGGCTTCTTTTTGGGTAAAACGGTGAACCTTAATGCCAACAATGCGGAGGCCGGTACGGGAAAACATGTCGATAATGGTTCCGGGTTTTGATGACGCATATTGCCAGTTGTCGGGTTTAATGATAACCAGGGTTTTTTCTATTTTGGAAGGGTCCGGGTATTGGATGTTTTCCACAAGATTGCCGCAGGTTTTTAAAAACCTGGCGAACTGCCTAAGGTTTTCGTCGGCAAGGTTCTGCCCCCTGGGGGTTAAAACAGCCGGCTCAAAGTAAACTATCTTTTTGGGAGCTTTCGGGGACAGGATAAGGTCGGCATAGGTGTCCCGTATTGTTTCACCGCTGATGGATTCTATGTTTCGGTTTTCCGGAAAAAGGGGGCCGCAAATATCCGACAGTTTTTTGCAGGGGTCTATCCCCTTAAAAATAAGAATAAGTATGCGGTGTTTTCTGCCTTCCGAAGGAGCAAGATTTTCCAGCACATAATCGGATAAAAGTTTTGCGCCTGAATTCAGGTTTTCCTGGCTTTGTTTTCTTAGTGAGTCGGCATATTCGCGTACAAAGTCTTCATCCGGAGCAATCATTTGGGCTCCGACAAATTCCAAATCCACCTGGGAAAGGAGCCTGGAAATCACTCCTCCGGTTCTGCTTTTTGCTATTGTGTAAGGGGTTGCCATTACATACGAGTATGTTTCCTGCATTTTACTATATTTCTCCCGGCTGTTTTTATAATAATACAGCGGAACCCCCTTTTTGTCCATGATATTTTATGTTTATAATCTAAGGAAGTTGTTCCAAAAACTGAAGGCAAACCGGAGGTTCGACGGAACAGCCCCTAATGACAAAAGAGGATTGGAAGTATTTATATGTTAAAAAACATGCGTAATATCGGCATTATGGCTCATATTGACGCCGGTAAAACAACTACCACGGAGCGTATACTTTATTATACCGGCCAGACCCACCGTATTGGCGAGGTGGACGATGGGGACACGGTGATGGACTGGATGCCCCAGGAACAGGACAGGGGCATCACCATTCAAAGCGCCGCTACAACCACATACTGGAAACCCGGCTCTAACCCCAAAGCCCCTCAATATCAGATCAACATAATTGATACTCCGGGACATGTCGACTTTACCGCCGAAGTGGAAAGGTCCCTTAGGGTGCTGGACGGCGCGGTGGCCATTTTTGACGCCGTGCGCGGCGTTGAACCCCAGACAGAAACCGTGTGGCGCCAGGCCGATCGCTATAAAGTTCCCTGTTTGGGTTATGTGAACAAGATGGACCGGGTGGGGGCGGATTTTTTTTCCGTTCTGGATGATATACGCGCAAAGCTTGCCGCAAATCCTGTGGCCCTGCAAATTCCAATCGGCAAAGAAGGGGATTTTACCGGTGTTATCGATTTAATCGAAATGAAAGAGATACGCTGGGACGCGGAAAGCCAGGGAGAAGTGATGCATTTTTCCGCCATTGCGGGCGAGCGGGAAGGTCTTGCAAAAGACTGGCGGGAAAAGTTGATAGATGCCCTTTCGGCGTCATCGGATATTGTTACCGAAAAATATCTTTCCGGCGAAGAAATTGACGCGGCCTTGATCCGAGGCGAAATGCGGAGGGCTGTACTGCAAAGGGATATACTGCCTATATTCGCCGGAGCTTCCCGGCGCAACCTCGGCGTTCAGCCTTTAATAGACGCGGTTATTGACTATCTCCCTGCGCCGGACGAAACCGCTCCCATCCTTGGACATCACCTTAAAAAAGATGAAGACATACAGATACCCTGCGATCCCGCGGGCCAGAGCGAAGGGCTGGTTTTTAAAATCCAAAACGACCGCGAGGCCGGAAGCCTCTGTTATGTCCGCATGTATTCCGGAACTTTAAAACCCGGGACCGTGGTATACAATGTGGGCAAAAAGAAGCGGGAACG
>JAIRLQ010000532.1 GCA_031259345.1 Treponema sp. | reverse complement strand
CGTGCTGATCTTGGCGCCTACCAGAACCGCCTGGAACACGCGGTCCGCGGCCTCGATGTAGGGGCCGAGAATTTGCAGGCATCGGAGTCCAGAATACGGGATACCAACATGGCAAACGAAACGGTTGCTTATACCAAGAACCAGATCTTAAGCCAGGCTGGAACCGCAATGCTGGCCCAGGCAAATCAAAGGGGCCAAACGGTTCTTCAGCTTTTACAATAACCGTAAAAACCGTCTCGGGAAGGCGCCGTTCCGGCTTTGGCCGGAACGGCTTCTTTTTTTATGGCCCCAATCCGTTAACAGCCCGGCTGGCTGCTGCTATTTTACTGCCGCAAAACGGGCGGTTCTGTAAGACCTGGTATCGCTCACTTTGTATTTACCCAGCAGCCCTTCCGCCTTGGTGATACGCTGGGCAGGGTTGGGATGGGTTTTATTAAAGCCTCCGGGGCTGCCCGGCTGGCTTGATTCAAGAGAATGAAGCATCGTTACCAAACCGGAAGGCTCGTAGCCCGCGGAAGCCATCAGTGAAAGGGCCGCGGAATCGGCATCAAATTCCTGGGTTTGGGAATAGCCGTTATTAATCAGGGTATTAAGAATTTCCTTGACAGATTCATTAAACACACTGGTTAGTTCTTTTACGTCCATATCCGCGGCCGCGCCCGCTGTGGAAACTCCCGTTACCATAAGGGCCTGGCTAATGCGGCTGTTTTTAATTGCCTTTAGGCTATGCTGAAGCTGAATATGGGCAATCTCATGGGCAATAACCCCCGCAAGGGCATCTTCGGAATCGGTACACTCAATAAGGCCCCTGGTTACAAAGATATGGCCGCCGGATGTGGCAAAAGCGTTAATTTCGCCGGAATCCAGAATGTTTACATGATAGCCATTAAAGATTTCGGGACGGTCTGAATTAATGGTAATGGCATTACAGATCTTGTTTACATAAGCCGTAAGGGCAGGTTCCCTGGTATAAACTTTATAGGTAGTAAGAATATTTGCCGCGACTGCCCGGCCTATATAATATTCCTGCTCCGGGGTGATTTCTTCAAACGCTTTTCCCAACGCTTCGCCCGACTGGGTAATCGCACCCGCCACATTCTCGTTTATAAGGCCCGCTTCCTTGGCAATTTGGGCGCCCAGTCCGGCGACAGATCCCATGCCTGCGCAGGAAAGGATCATGGCTGCAAGAAAGAGAGTTCCGATACATAAACAAAAATTGAAGTTTTGGAAAAGCCTCGATATGGTACTTGTTCGGCAGCTAAAGCTTCCAAACAGCTTTGTTTTGTTTTTCATGATTATTCCCCCGCTTTAAGGCCGCCATCGTCTATAAATTGACGAAGTTCATCTTCCGAAACCGCGATTGCTTCGGTTTTGTCTACATCGGTATAATTCAACTGCCCGCCGGCCTTGTACGCGTTTTCCACCTCCTGGTTAAAGCCTTTCCCGGCCAGCGCGATTTCACTGGCTGTGGCGCTGGAACCGCTTCCCGAAGCAACTATGCGTTTGGAACTAAGGCTTGCAAGGGCAATCCACCCGGACAGGGAGGAATTTTTTGACGAACGCACTTCCGCCCATTTGCCCGAAAGCCGCAACACCTGAACCTCGTCCCCGTAAGACAGGTTTCCCCGTTTTGAGGCAAAAAAGCCCGTGGACGATTTAAGGGCGGCTGTTTTTGCCTGAACCCAGGCGCGGCTTCCCTGTTTTACCTGAGCCGCCGCAAAACCGGCTATTGCCAAAAAAATAGCCGCCAATAGTAACAATTTTTTCATAAAAACCCCGCTAAATCTAAAGAAGCTGTTCCAAAAACTGAAGTTTTGGAACAGCCTCAGGTTATTATACATATTTCCCCTAAAAAAGCAATGAAATTGTTCGTGTAGTATAGATGAGACTGGATATGCATAGCAGACGGGAAATCCTCAAATACGTCATTTTGACCGGCGGGGTATTAAACCCCTTCGGCACAAGAGCTGGCCGGGAAGTAACCTGCTTCCTGAACAGCCCCTTTATTTAGCAAGGGTAGGACTCGAACCTACGACCTCCGGGTTATGAGCCCGACGAGCTGCCAACTGCTCTACCTTGCGTTGATGTTGGTTTTAATAAGTTACCATATTTTGTAAATAAAGTCAAGTACCTGGCGAGGCCGCTGCATTTATTAGGAATCAAGACTTGGCACGCGCTACACGTCCCAAACACCGGACTTGACTTCATTGATAGTGTTCAACGCCTTATCGATCATTTCATCACCAATGCGCCTGAAGTACCGGTCATAATCAATTATCGGCTGCCGTACTCTGGGGGTTTTATAAATACCTTGACGGTATAGAAGATGTTTAAAAAAATGGATGGAAATATCGGTTCATCATATTACGCGCGTTAAGCAGCAGCATCTATTTCTCCAGTCCCAGTCTTTTCCTCATTGTGTTTTCCATGCGGAGGAGGCTTTCGATTTCGAGCCGGGCATTCTCGTTCAATATGCGCTTATCCCTGCTCCTTGAGTGTATACTCATGGGCACATTCATACAGCCATTTGTAGATATCGATGTGGAAGTTCGCCATTACGCCGTTAAAGCCGTCATATCCTGAAATAAGAGAATCCAGAAGCGTTGCGGTGTTCGCGTTAAAGAGGGATATCTTCATGCCTTCCACGGCCTTTACCCGGTCAAGTTGAATTGCCCTGGCACAGCTCACATCCTTGAGAAAGACCAGCGTTTCGCTTTTTCCGCATTCCCGCAGGAATTCCGTGGAAAGGAGCCTGAGATAGGGATAGGGACATTCGTACATACCGAAGACAGCGCCCGGAAGCTGCCGCTGTATCTCCGTGAAATTTTTCTGTAGTACATCTTCATCCTCATCTTCTTTTGCCAGACGGTTACTCACTAGGACTACCGCGTCAACTCCGGTTTCGGCCATGCGTCCCAGTTCTTCGATCTGTCTGGCGCTGTCATCTGCGGTGTGCCCCGACGCGATGACTTTGACCCTTCCGGCGGCGGCGTCTTTTACGGCCCTAGCCAGATCCAGCTTCTCCTGTTCTTCCAGAAAAAACATTTCGCTGGACTGGCAGACCGCGAATATGCCATCGCATCCTTTGGCAATGTACCAATCGGTTAGATTTTTGACAGCCCTGTAATCAATTTTGTTGTCATCAGTAAAGGGGGTGATCATGGTAGGCCAGCAGCCGGAATAGGGTTTGATCATTATTTACGCTCCTTTATAATCCAAGTTGAATGGTAAATCATCTGTTAATTAAGGATTCAGCCAATTTTGAGGTTCCGCGTCTGAACGGGATGCCCGCCGCACGGGCGGTGTTGATCAAGCAATTTTGCTACATATTGGGCTACGGCGCTGACGATGTCTTCCCCGACGTCGCAAGCCATCTTACGGCATCGGGCGCTACGGCCGGCGGAACGCCGGCCGGGGCCGGGGTGTACGTAAGGGCGGACAGTGTCTGGACCAAGCAGGGGCAGGAATGACCGGGCGCGTGCGCCGGGCGGCGCGTCATCCTTGACGGACGGCGCGTCATCCCTGACGGACGGCGCGTCATCCTTGCCGGACGGCGCGTCATCCCTGACGGACGGCGCGTCATACTTGACGGGCGGCGCGTCATCCTTGCCGGGCGGCGCGTCATCTCTGACGGGCGGCGCGTCATCTCTGACGGGCGGCGCGTCATACTTGACGTGACTAAATAATACGGCCCCCGGGCCGACAAAAGGCCGTTACCTATTCGACCAACGGCAAGACCTGGCCCATACGCAGCGCCGGGGGACTTGTTGCGGGGGCTCTTAGCATTTCGGGCCCGGCCATGACTATGACGGATAATAAGTTTCCCGAATACACCAGGCTCCTTGCGGGGGCGTGCAACTTTCTTTCCCAATATGCCCATTTGTTCCCGGCGATTCAGATACAGGAGACGGTTAATAGATACCTCAAGTGAAAATCGAGCCTGTTTAGGGCCGGAGGGGAAGTAACCGGCTTCCCGGACAGCCCCAAACAGCCTCAACCGTTAATGAAAATCCCCCCAGCGCTTGCCTGTTTCTACGCTCACCCTCAGCGGGATTTTTAGGGTAACGGCGTTTTCCATTTCGCGTTTTACCAGCGCTTCGGTTTCTTTGGCGGCTTCTTTGGGACATTCAAGAATAAGCTCGTCATGCACCTGCAGCAAAAGCCTCGCGGGGCTTTTGGCGGCAGTAAGGGCTTTGTCCAGGTTAAGCATGGCGGTTTTAACAATATCCGCGGCGGAGCCCTGAATGGGGGTATTTACCGCGACACGTTCCGCGGCGGCTTTTTCGGTTTTGTTTGGGGAATTGATTGCCTGAATAAAACGCCTTCGCCCAAGAATGGTTGTCGCGTATCCTGAATCTTCCGCTTTTTTAATTAAACTATGGATTAAATTGTTTACCCCCGAATATGTTTTAAAATATGCTTCGATAAACGCGGCGGCATCGCTTCGGCTTATATTAAGCTCATTGGAAAGGCGGAAAGCGCTCATGCCGTACATAACGCCAAAGTTAATGGTTTTAGCTATTCGCCTTTGTTCCGGCGCGACAGCTTTTTCATTAATACCAAAGATAAGCGCGGCGGTGCGCGCGTGAACATCTTTCCCATCGGTAAACGCGGATACAAGATTTTTGTCCTCCGAAAGATGCGCCAGCACCACAAGCTCGATCTGGCTGTAGTCCGCGGAAATTAAAACACAACCGGGGCTTGCGGTAAATGCTTCGCGGATACGGCGGCCTTCTTCTTCGCGGATGGGAATATTCTGCAGGTTGGGGTCCCGGCTTGAAAGGCGGCCCGTGGCAGTGCCGGTCTGAACAAAATTGGTATGAATACGGCCGTCTTTATCCGCAAGATCCGCAAGGGCATCAATATAAGTAGATTTTAATTTTGACAAAGTGCGGTGCCGTAGAATCAGTTGGGGAACTTCATCTTCCCTGGCAAGTTCTTCAAGGACCGCGACATCGGTGGAATAGCCGGTTTTTGTTTTTTTTCCGGGCTTAAGTTTACGTTCTTCAAAAAGAACTTTTTGAAGCTGCTGGGTTGAAGACAAATTAAATTCGTGCCCCACTGTTTTGTAGGTTTTTGCCTGGATTGATTTCAGCTCTTTTCCCATTTCAAGGCCGTAATTCAGCAAAGCTTTGGGTTCAATTTTAATTCCCTCGCCTTCCATTTCCGCCAAAATGGGGAGCAGGGGCATTTCAAGATTTGTAAAAAGCTTTTGCGCTTCTCCTTCATTAAGGCGGCTTTCCAGATACTGTTTAAGGCGAAGACAAAGGTCCGCATCCTCGGCGGAATAGCGGCAGGCTGTTTCAAGGCTTACCGAATCAAAGGTACTGCCTTTGGGGACAATGTCCTTGTAAGAAATGGCATTAACATTAAAATAATAAGCCGAAAGTGAATCCAGTGAATAATTGTTACGCTCCGGATCTATAAGCCAGGCGGCAACCATTGTGTCCCAAATCCTGCACCGCCACCTGTCGATGCCCCAGCCGCGGGAAACTTTATAATCATACTTGGCATTGTGGGCAGCGATTGTCTGCGATGGATCGCCGAAAAAAGGCTTTAAGAGATTTTTTACCGTTTCGGGATCGATATACGGCGCGGGGGTTTCATCTCCGTCTTTTATGCCCCGGTGCGGCGCTACGGGAACATAAAAAGCCTCTTTGGGTTTAATGGCCAAAGAAATACCGATAGGTTTTGCGTTCCAGGCGTCCAGTGAATCGGTTTCAAAATCCAGGGCAAGTAATTTATTTTTTTTGGCGGCAGTTAAAATGTTTTCCAGTTCAGGCAGCGTTAAAATTGTCCTGTAGTTTCCTTCTCCCAAGAGGAGGGGGGCGGAAGAGGGTAAGGGTGATGTTTGGAAATTCTCCCTTAAGTTTTCCGCCCTGTCTGCCCGGAAGTCTTCGCTTTTTCCCGGGTTTGGATCAAGCTGTTTGGCGCTTTGGCGCACCCCTTCGCGGAGCAGCACTTTTGCTCCCGCGCTGCGGTTAATGTTTTCTACCGAAAGTTCTTCCAGGTTTTTTATGTTAAGCGGCGCGTTACATTCCAGGCGGATAAGGGATTTGGAAAAATAGGCGCTCTCTTTGCCTTCGGCAAGTTTTTTACCCACCGAACCTTCTATGCCTGCAATGTTTTTGTAAATTTCGTCCAGGGAACCGTAGCGGGTCATAAGCTTGACCGCGATTTTTTCGCCAATGCCCTTAACTCCGGGCACATTGTCCGATGTGTCCCCGATAAGCGCAAGAAGATCCAGCACCTCGCCGGGCGTAACCCCCCATTCGGCTTTGACCTCGCCGGGGCCGATAAGTTCATAAGGGAGGCCCCGGCTCTGGGCTTCCCCCTGGGAACTTGCTTTTAAAGGCCGCAATTCCCAGATGCCGTCTCCTACAAGCTGTAAAAGATCTTTGTCCGATGAAAGAATATAGCATTGCCGCCCTTCTTCACGGCATTTTTCCGCCAAACAGGCGATGATATCGTCGGCTTCGTAACCGTCAATGGCAACGGCGGGTACACCCAGGGCGGACAAAAATTCTTCGACCAGGGGAACCTGGGCATGAAGATCTTCCGGAGCCTTCTGCCTGTTGGCTTTGTATTGGTCATACATTTTATGCCTAAAGGTTGGCGTCCGGGAGTCGAAAACAGCGGCCAAAAGTTTAGGTTTTTGGGGCTCTTCCATTCGTTTGCCGCTGCTTTCCGCCCCGGGCGCGCCTTCGTCCAAAAGGGTTACCAAAGTACGGGCAAAACCTACCAGAGCGGAAACATTCTTTCCCGCGGAATTCCTTAAAGGCCGATTCATAAACGCAAAATAATAACGGTAGATAAGCGCATAAGCGTCAATCAGGTAAAGGGGAGCTTTGGGTTGTTTCATGATATAACTATAGCAAATCGCGGACTTTACATTGCTCTATGATTTCGGCAATGACTTTGTCGGCATCGGCGTAGGGGACCTGGCAGGTTCCAACCTGGTGGTGGCCGCCGCCGCCGAATTTAAGGAGCATGCTTCCTACATCCACGGCGGCGCTCCGGTTGATGATGCTGTAGCCTACGGTGATGGCGCAATTCACTTTACCCCTGCCATCGATAATCCACACAGAAATATTTTGATCCGGATAAAGGGTATACATGAGGAAGCGGTTACCGGCATAGATAGGATCCACTCCCCTAAGGTCTGCCACCAAAACATTGCCATCGACCCTGATATATTTGGTCAGCATCTCCCGAAACAGTTTGTCCTGTTCAAAGTATACATCAAGCCTTTCTTTTACATCCGGCATGGCAAGGATATCTTCGATATTTTTGGAAGCGCAGGCGGCGGCAAGCTGTTTCATCAACTCATAATTACTGATAGTAAAATTGCGGAACCGGCCAAGGCCGGTGCGG
>JAIRLQ010000361.1 GCA_031259345.1 Treponema sp. | reverse complement strand
GTTTCAGGCAGGCTGACCCCCAGGTCGCGGATCAGTTTTTTGTTGTAGAAAAGGCCCATCATGGTAAGGTTCTGGGGAAGCAGGTATTTTTTGCCGTTAAAGGTCCCGGCATCAAGCATACCCGGAAGGAGATGATCCTCCAGGGGGACGCCGTTAATGGTGGTCTCCCTCAAGAAGGAACTCATATCCAAAAGCTGACCATCCCGGGCCAAAATCCGGGGATCAAAGGTGTTCCCTTGGTTTATCGCCACAAAATCCGGCACATCGTCGGTCATCATCCGGGGCCTGAGGATCTCGTCAAGCGTATTGCTCAACTCGTATTTAATCGTTACCCCCGGGTTTTCCGCCTCAAATTTGGGAACATAATACTCCCAAAATCCCGCGTATCCCCCCAAAAACAGCGCCGCTTCCATGGTCTGGGAATCCCCGGCCGAAGGGCCGGCTTCGGCGGATTTCTTGGCACACCCAATCAGCGCAAACAACGCCGCCATAACCATTACCAAGGCCCCCACCCGCTTAATTGCCGATTTCATGTCATCCTCCTATTATAATAACCCCTTTAATTTGGAATATGGGTTAATTAATTCGATAATAGTGTACCATAACTATGGATTGCTGTCAAGTTAATAAGGAAACTTTCCTTGTTAAATCCTTGTTAAATCTGAGGCTTTCCCAAAACTTCAGTTTTTGGGAAAGCAGCCTTAGATTTAGGGGAAAAAGCGGGCATTTTGCCGCTTTTTCCAAAGCCATTCCCGAACCAACCGGGTTTTGGGATTTGTAAGCGTTGCGTTATTTGAGCCGGAGCAGGTATTAAACCGGATTTTCGAATAAGTAAGGCGTCCTAACTAATTGGTATCTGTCCACAAAGCCGGTTGCTTTGTGGACGGACTCTCATTAACACCGGTCCGACGATAGATTCAGGGGTAAATGGTTCCATGTCCTGCGGACCATCAAACAGAATTTGTGACGCCACCTATCAAAATTTTCTCTTTCTTGCTTGAGGCTTTCCCAAAACTTCAGTTTTTAGGAATGGCTCTTTTTTTAGTAAAATAATACATTTATATAACATTTTGAGTTGACAACTCAAAAATAGTGTATTAATGTATTTGATAGGCTTGTTCGGAACCTCAATTTCCGGACAATTTCTGCTAAAGGAAGTTTGTCCGGGAATTGACCGGGTTTTTGAACAAGTCCACTATACTTTTGAGGAGATCGTTATGAAAACATCAATAGCTCTTTTCACATTTTTTTTGATGGTTTTCTGTCTTACCGCCCCGGTTTTTTCGGGTGGCGCCCCGGCGCAGCAAAAGTCCGCGGTTGTAGAAAACAGCGTATGGACTGCCGAAGGCTATGATTATGACAAACTGGTAGAAGCCGCAAAACAGGAGGGAACCCTCACTGTCCGCTGGCATTCAGGCCGGGCGCCGGATTCCGCCAAGGCATTTGAGGCCGTCTATGGCATTAAGGTGGTTGCTACCGGCCGTTTTGATGATGCTGAAAATGTGGAACTCCTTAGACGGGAAACCGAGGCAAATAATGTACAGGTTGATGTATTAACGCTGGATGACAAGACGCTTATCAATGATTTTATCCGTTCGGGAACGGTGGTCAGTTGGACGCCCCCCGATCTGGCCCCCAGGATAAGCGATGAATCGAAAAACCCGCAAATCTACCTCTATCAGCCGGTGGTCCTCGGGTATAATCCCGATGCGTACAAGACCTCTCCGGTTACCAACCTTTGGGAATTAACCGAAGAAAAGTGGAGAGGAAAGGTCGCTATCTGCGATCCTAATATTCAAACGTATATGTGGCATTTATTTTCAGGGGTAATAGACAAGGCCGACGATTTTGCCAAGGCCTACCAGGACTATTACGGGAAGCCGCTGGTAACGCAGGAAAAAAACGCGGGCTGGGAATGGGTTATCCGTATGTTCAAAAACAATATGCTGTCCACACAGCATGATACGGAAGTCGCCAAAGCCATAGGGTCTCCCGGACAAAGAAATCCGCCTGTAGGTTTTTTTACCATGACCCGTTTCAGGGACGCGCAAGAACAAAATCTTAATCTTGCCTTTGATTCAAACGTAAAACCTTATATCGGTTTAGCCTTGCCGACCCATGCCATTATTCCGGCCAAAGCGCCCCATCCCAATGCGGCGCGGTTGTGGGTCCGGTGGATACTTACGCAGGAGGGTCATAAACCCTGGAGCGGCGTAATCGGAGGATTTTCTCCCAATATTGATGTGAAGCCCGCGGACAATCCCGTCGGCGGGTGGGATCAATGGGTTAAAAAACTGATAATTTACGATGCGGATAATTCCACCAGAAACAGGCAGGAACTGACGGATCTTTATCTTATTAATCGGCAAAAATAAGGGTAAATTTGTATTGAGGGTTTTATGCCCGCACTGCCGTGGTCATACGGGTGTAAAATCCAAATATAAAATTTTATGTGAAACACTGCCCCATCCGTTTTGGGTGGGGAGTGTCAGCCGTAAATCACGGAGGTATGGTTTATATGTCAATCAGCGATAACCGTTCGCTGTCCATGGTGGGTATCAAAGGGCGGCGTCCCGGTCCGAATCGTATTCTGGGAGTAATTCTGGCTATCCTGTTGACCTACCTGATTCTTGCGCCGGTATTGCTATTACTGGCCGACGCCGTCTTGATCCATGCCCGGGACGTTTCCGGCCTGGGCCGGCCAGCCGGCAGTTTCACCCTGTTTTATCTGCACAGGGCCCTGCGTTCACGGGTTTCGCCTATTATCTTTTGGAGACCTCTGGTTAATACCATCTTCGCCGCTTCGGTGATCACGGTTCTGTCGCTCAGTATCGGGTACTTTCTGGCCTGGGTAATTACGCGGACGGACATAAAACTGAAAAAACTATACGCAAACCTGGCGGTTATTCCCTTTATGCTTCCTTCCTGGAGTTTTGCCGCCGCCTGGCTAACCCTGTTTAAAAACCGCCGGATTGCCGGGCCGCCGGGATTTATGGAAATATTTGGCGCCACTCCTCCTGATTTTATCTCCTATGGCCTTATTCCCATAACCCTCTGTCTTTCGCTCCATTATTTCCCCCTGGCGTATATTATGTTTGGCAATGCCTTTCAGCGTATCGACAGTCAGCTTGAGGAGTCAGCCCAGCTCCTGGGGGCAAGCCGCCGCAAGACCGCGTGGCTGATTCTGCTCCCCATTATGAAACCCGCAATTATGTCGGCGGTTCTGTTGACCTTTGCCCGGACTGTTGGTACATTTGGCACCCCCTATACACTGGGGAGGCCGGTCAATTTTGATACCCTCTCCACCACCCTCTACTCAAGTTTCCGGGGAGGCAGTCCCGGAGTCATGTCGGTAATCGCCATTGCCATGGTTCTTATCGGTGCCACCCTGGTTGCCACGGATGTGGTGATGTTTAAAGAAGCAAAACGTTTTATCACCATGAGCGGTAAAGGCCAGATGTCAAGACCGGCTAATCTGGGTATTTCCCGTATACCCCTGACGGTGGTAACGGGGGCGCTGCTGTTTATTGCGGTCGTTATTCCTCTTGTGGTTTTGATGCTTTCAACGGTGATGGTTACCCCCGGCTGGTTTAAGGCGGACAATTTTACCTCTCAATTCTGGTTTGCCAAAATAACTCCCATACGGGAAGGTGTGGCGGGACTGTTCCGGGATCCGGTTGTGCTGCGGGTTATCGGAAACAGCGTCTTGTCTGCGGGCCTGGGGGCTGTCATTTGCGGGGTCCTGGGAACGCTGGTTGGTTACGCGACCATACGGCTGCACCCGGCTCTGCTCAGTAAATATCTCCGGTATGTCTCATTTCTTCCCTATCTGGTACCCGGCATAGGATTCAGTGCCGCGTATCTGCTCCTTTTTGCGGTACCCCGGGGGCCGATACCGGCGCTTTACGGTACCCTTGCTCTTTTGGTTCTTGCTATGGGAATCATGTATCTGCCCTATTCGGCGCGATCCAGCATCGCCTCTATCAGCCAGATGGGAAGTGAACCGGAAGAGGCGGCCATGATCCTGGGTGCCCGGTGGTTTACCCGTTTCCGGCTCATTGTCATGCCGATTCAGCGGCGGGCGATTTTCGCCGGTATGCTTCTGGCCTTCATACAGGGAATGAATGAATTAAGTTTGGTGATCATGCTGGCGGTCCCCGGCATGGAAGTTCTTACAACCCTTTCTATCCGCTATACCGATAATGCCCTGCTCCAGATGTCTAACGGAGTAATCCTTATCATTGTAGTGGTTACTTTTATTTTGACCTTTATTGCCCAGCGTCTTTCCGGCAGTAATTTTGCCCAGGGGCTTGGTTGAATTACAAAACAATGAGGAGAAACCATGACGGGAATAAGTTTGGAACATATCAATAAAAGCTACGATGGAAGAGAGCGGGCGGTAGAAGATCTTTCCCTTGAATTAAAACCCGGAAGTTTTGTCTGCCTTTTGGGCCCCTCCGGCTGCGGTAAAACGACCACCCTGCGTATGATTGCGGGGCTGGAACGGGTTGATTCGGGAAGCATACGGGCGGGAGACCAGGATTTTGATGTCCCCGCAGAAAATCTTTTTATTCATCCTGAGGATCGGAACCTGGGTCTGGTATTCCAGAGTTATGCCCTTTGGCCCCACATGACCGTGGAAGACAATGTAGCCTTTGGCCTTAAAATGCGGAAGGCCAGTCCCCATAAACGGGAAAAGCTCGTGTCCGATTCTCTTGCCCAGCTCAGGATGGAACAATACCGGAAGCGGTATCCGGCGGAACTTTCGGGCGGACAGCAGCAGCGGGTTGCCCTAGCCCGTATGCTGGCGATAGAACCGGAAATTCTTCTGCTGGATGAACCTCTTTCGAATCTTGACGCCGCTCTTCGTCTGGAAATGCGTTCTGAATTAAAACGGCTCCATGCCAGGCTCCACAATACGATTGTATTTGTTACCCACGATCAGCTTGAAGCCATGAGCCTGGCCACCGACATAGCGGTCATGAGTAAAGGGAAACTGGAACAATACGACACCCCCATGAATGTATACCGGAAACCTTCAAGCGCCTTTGTGGCGAAATTTGTGGGGAACCCGCCGATGAATATGATCTCCTTTCATGAAGGAAGCCTCGAACCATGGATGTATAAGTTTCGGGACGAAACAGCGGCCCGCCGTTCCATTGATGATCCAAAAAAGATCAGTTGTATCGGCTTCCGTTCCGAAGATGCGGTTATCGGCGGCAGCAATGATACCGGACTTTGGTGGAGCCAAAAGGTGTATCTTGATACGGTTTTACCCACAGGGCCCGAAACGGTACTCAGTCTTATGGCCGGTAATTTCAGCATATACCTGGTTACCGGTCAGGACTGTACTCTGGCGGCAGGGGAAGAAACCTTGATATCAATACCCTATGAAAAACTGCATGTCTTTGATGCCGGCGGGTTCAGAATATGAGCGAATTACCTTTTATTGAAGATATTTTGAAGAAAACCGGCGAATATGTCCGGACACATTACGTCAACCGCCGTCTTTTACCGGTACATTCAAAAAGTCATGCCAATGATTTTCTTACCGAAGTGGATATCAATGTCCAGAAACAACTGGTGGCGGAAATTCAGAAAACCTTTCCCGGCGATTCGATTCTGGCGGAAGAATCGGGATTCAGCGCCTATCCCGATAAACCGCCGGGGCGTTGCTGGGCCATTGATCCCATAGACGGTACCCAGAATTTTCTCCGGGGCCTGTTTCCCGCTTTCGGGATAAGCCTGGCCCTTATTGAGGGGGGGGTAATCGCCGCGGGAGGAGTCTTTATGCCCATCCAGGGCGATATCTTCCTGGCGGCAGCCGGTAAAGGGGCCACAAAAAACGACAAGCCCACCAGGGTTACGGGTACTGCGGAACTTACTCTGGCCAGGATAGATATTGATTTTAATGGCCCGGTAAATCGGGAAGAAATGATAACCCGTTCAAGCAGGCTTCTGCGGGCGGCGGGACAGATCCGATCCCATGCCTGTTCGGTAGTCGGATTTTGCAGTGTAGCCTCCGGGGAGCAGGACATTTATATGGTTCTCGGCATAAATGCCTGGGATATAGCCGCCGGGGTTATTCTGGTTACGGAATCAGGCGGAACCGTTACCCGGTTTGACGGATCTCCGGTGAATCTTTTTGATTCCCGCAAAGATGTCCTGGTTAGCAATGGGGCCATGCACGGCCTGTGCCTTGAGGAGATTAAGCTTCCGGGGTAGATGCCTTCTCCGCTCCCGGCGGCCAAAAATCATGTCAGGGGTGAACTTCGCCATGTCGCCCCTGACCACTTCCTTCACCACCGGTATCCATATCTTTTCTGCCCAGGGTCATGGTAAAACAGCTGCGATCTCCCCGGTACCATTCCATGACAAACTCCACCGCAAAACCGGCGGAAACATGCCAGACCGTTTCACTGTACAGGACAGGACTCCCCGGTATTATTCCGAGATCACCCGCTTCCCGTGCCGGAACCGGAATGGCCTCCACCGAACGGTCCGCGCTGGTAAAAACATGATGAAAATGTTTCTCAATAATGACATGAAGGCTGTCCCGTTCCAGGGCTTCCTGCTTTTTTTCAAGGCCCGCGAGTTTTTTGTAGGGCAGATAGGAATCGGAAACCATATAGGGCCAGCCGTTGGTAAAACGGAGACGGCGCAGGAAGATAAGCCGTTCATGCCTGTCTAAACCAAGCCGTTCATTAAAAAACGGCGAACCGGGAATCACATCAAGACAAAGGATCTTTGTTTCCGGTTTAATGCCATGCTGCCGCATTTCTAGATTAAAGTTTTCCAGGGCCCAGCCGTTATCCCGGGCAATTTTCGGATGAGAAACCACAGTTCCGCGTCCGGCGGTGCGGACCAGGTAGCCTCCTTCACTCAGCCTTTTAAAGGTCTGCCGTACCGTCTGGCGGCTGATGCCGTACTGGACACAGAGTTCTTTTTCTGTGGGCATCATTTCTCCGTTCTCGCGGCCCTGAATATCCCGCAGGAGTATCTTTTCAAGCTGTTCATAGAGGGGCTGCCGGTTGTTCCGGTCCAATTTGACCGGATCAGAAAAAAGGCGTGTACTTGTTTGTCGTTCTTCCATTAAAATTTTTCCATGCATATCATTAGAATTATCCGGAAACTTCAGTTTCTGAACCACAACCGCTTAAACCAGCAAAATTCGGGATATTAAAGCATCATATTATGCCTTCTATGACATAATAGCGTAATTTCACCACTGAAACAAGAACTAATTATTTGCGGACCAAGCAAGTTAAACCTTCAGGACATTGAGGGGTTTAATATCCAAGAACCCGCTCACGCGGCGGCAAAATCCACCGCCTCCGCCTTGCTTCGGGTACTGAAATAACGCATAGGAGATTTTATCACGGTTCCCGGTTTATCGCCAAGGGCGCGCGCCAAAATCCCCCGGCGTGGCGGCGGTTAGATCGGACACCGTAAAGCTCATCACGCACGGCACACCCTGTTCGTGTCTGTTCGTGAGGGCGAACCTTAGGTTCGTCACGGTTAAAAATTCCTATGCGTTTATCCTCACGATGCGGCGGTATTTAACACCGGGGGCAGACCTTCCATTTACGTGACCGGGGCATGTGCCTTATCTCAACTTTTTCCGCAGTGTCCGGCGGCGGTTCCGTTCGGCG
>JAIRLQ010000357.1 GCA_031259345.1 Treponema sp. | reverse complement strand
TTTTAATCGCCAAAATTTTCATATTCTCACCGTTACTATATAGTATAGCGCTTTAGGGTATAAAAGGTCAATTGACGGAACAGCATCAATCTTCATCAAACCCAAAAACTACCGCGTTTATATTATTAAAGGCCCTGCGCGGGACTTTGAGGAATTTGAGATGAATGACGGTTCCTGCGCTGCCGGAACGGTTGGAACGGAGTACCTGGGCCAAAACAGTAATATTTGAGTCATCGGAGTAATCAATCTCAAGTTTAAGCCTTGAGCCAACCTGAACCGGAGCCGATGTTTTAACGGAACAGCCGCCTATGGAAATATCCAAAATGGTTCCTGTATAGCGGCGGCTGTCTACAAAAAGTTTAGGGGTTTTCTTTCTGCCTTCTTTAACAGTATCAATAAACACAAAATAAAAAACACAGCCTGATCTAATGGCTCTTCTGCGGTATCTCCGCTGGGAAAGGGCCTTTGCCTTGCCCGAATGGGCAAGCTGCAGCCCCGGGCCTTTGGTTGTCTCGATTGAGCCCAGAACCCTGGAATCGAATGCAAAACCTTTTGAAGATTTGGTAAAAAACGAAAGGGTTACTTTTGTCCCTTTGGGAATTTGTATAGGCGTGCCCAGGGCATTCCTGGGGACTTCGACTACTATGCTGTCGCCTTTGGAAGAAATTACCCTAAGGGGGAAACTATCTTTGCCTGTGGAAAGCACTGCCGCGGTATTTTCAGAAAGCTGATAGGTCGAAATCGTACCGTTTGAAATAGGGGCGGCCTCTATAACGTTACGCAGAGAAAAAAGCTGCGAAAGCTGCACCTGGGCTTCTTCCTCGGTTTCGGCGCTGCGCTCAATGGCTTTATAGGCGCGCTTAAAATGGCGGTCAAGAAGGGCGCCGTTCTGCATAATTCGTTCAGGATCACCGACAGCGGCATTCCTGAAAACAAATTCCAAAAGCCTGGATTGATCCTTGTCCAACCCATACGCTGAGGCTATGCGGCGCATAGTAAAAATATTGAAATTTCTGGGGTTAGCGGCCTGCGCTCCGCCTTTGAAAGCGGTTCCTTTTACTCCCAGGCCGTGCCTTATAGCATGGGCGGCAATGGAAAGTACGATAATGGCCCCAATGGCGCTAAGAAGGATTATGGCGCCTGTGGGATCATCATCTTTAAAATATTTGATATTGTCCTGAAGAAGATTTAAATGTATTCCCGTTAGAACGCACTTCATTCTTTATACATTCCTTTATATAATAAATTATCGGTATTACAGGAAGAAAAATTCAGGCTATAGAAAGAGAGCTTTCTTTTAGGGCCGAATAAAATGACAGAAGCCGGGGGGCAAGCTCATATTCGGAAAGATCTCCTACCAGAACCGTATCTTTTGTTTCATAGGCGGACTGTAATTCCTTTAAAGCGCCGCTCCATTCGCCAAAAAAAGCCTTTGCGGGAAGGCTGCCTATGATAAGCTTTTCTTCTTCAAGGCCCTTCCGTTTAAGGATAAAAAGCAGGCGGAAAAGTTTTTCGCTTATACGTGAAAAAAGCTGCATTGTTTCCGCCGCCCGCCCGTCTTTGCCTGTCTGTATATCCAGGGGCAGTTCTTCCATGCGTCCGGCAATTTCACGGACCGCGTTTTCCGACTTTTCAACTTCGCCTTTAGAGTCCCTAAGCTCCCTAAGCCGCTCTTCCACAATAAGCCTTAAATCTTTGGGGCCCAGGCCTTCGCCGGAAAAAGACCGTAAAACAAAACCGGCAAGGTCGTTTATTTCCAGGTTGATAAAAGCACAGGCAGGGCTCTTTTCCCAATTGGCGCGTATTTCTTCACGGCCTTCAAAAGAAGCCTCCTGCCTGGCATCGCAAAAATCAAGCAATACTTCCAGGGCTTCCACGGCAAGTTCCGGCCAGGAGGATACTGAAATATCCAACTCACCGATAGACGCGATTTCCCTGCCAAAAAAACCGGGCAGTTTCCCGGGGCTGATTTTTTCCCCGTCGATTGCAATGCCCATAATACGGCAGCCGGAAGAAGAAATCCATTCTTCCAGGCCCGAAAGCGCTTCGGAAAGGTACTTTTCCCCTTCAAGGGTAATATCGGCTTTGATTCCGTTGATAGAGATTTTCATGGGCATTACCTGTTATTGGAGTAATTATTCTGCCGGCTAAAATTGTCCAAAGAGCCCTGCATTTGTTCCATGCGGTTATAGGCGCTTTCCATCTGCCCATACTGAATTTTAAGATCCGCCTCTTTTGAAGCAAGCTGGCGGTCAAGGGTATCGATGCGGCGTTTTTCCTCTCCAATGCGTCCGTCTACGGTTCCGGTTTTAAGGGCGATAAGCCCGCCGGTTTCAACATAGGGCCTAGTCAGCCTTTCCAGTGTAAAAGCCACCCCTGTGTCGGCCAAAAGGTCGCCATCGGAATCGCTGCCAAATAAATCTTTTATGGCAGGAAGCTTTGAAGCAATGGCGGCGTCCAGGGTTTTTTCGTCTATTTCCAGATAGCCCCGCAGACGGGAAGGGTCATAGCCTGTAGACGCGCCGCCCCGGCCTACGTCGGAGCCTATGCCAATTTGCGCCATCAGGGTCAAATCACGTTCAGCCTGGGTAGGGTAGGGCGCCATGGCGGCCTGCTGCAAACTCCCCTTAAATTGAACCAGGGAATTTTCGCCCATAAAAGCCCCAAGGCGCTTTCTGTATTCGTCCTGTTCTTCTTTGCTAAGGTAGCTCAATTCTTCGATTATCTTATTATCGCTTCGGGTAAGCACATTGACTTCCGCTATAAGGCGGTTGTAGTTTCCCACAAATCCTATTATGGCGTCTTTTACGGCTTCCCTATCGGGTTCTATATTGATTTTAACAGGCTTCTCCGAGGCGTTTCTGACCGTAAGGGTTACGCCGGGGATAAGATCATCAATATTGTTTGATGACCGCTGTATTTCAATTCCTTCCATGGCGATTATTGCGTCCTGGGCGCCGGAAACCGCGTTCAGGGGTTTTACGCCGCCTACAGAAGACGGATCGTATACCTGGATATCCCTTACGGATATATTTCTGTGGGTATTTCTGTTGTTTATATCTACCGAGACAATGGTTTTACCGGCCGCGACCTGGTCAAGCCTATAGGTATGGGCGCTGAATGTGTTAGAGTCGGAAATAGCCGGAAGCTGTGTGGAACTCCCGTCTGAAAAGACCAGGGAGATTATGCCCAGATCGTCAATGCGTTGGGGCGGCGGCGGCGGGGACCAAGCCGGAAGCTTTACATTGGAAGAGTCATTCTCTATCACTATGCCGCCGTAAGAAACTGATCCGCTCTGGGGAATGGAAGGCCCCGGAGGCGGCTTGGGCTGAACCCAGGCTTCGGCTGGAATTATGGTTGTTAATGTATCAAACCGTAATACCAAAGATGAAGAAGATACAATGCCGGGGTTTACCGGAAAAGACATTTTTTCGCCGGCTTTAAGTTCGGCAGCGCCTTTTGAAATATCGTTTCGGGAATCGTAGGCCGGTTCTATCATTCCAATTTGCTGGCCAAAGCTGTTTGCGGCACCGGAAAAACCAAGACGGTTTTCTTCGCCCGTAATTTTTGACTCTATTAAAAGGGACTGGGTTCCGGGTTTTACCGCGATAAGGCTTGCCTGGATCTTGTCCCTGCCCCGGCGGTTAAGGGCTTCTGTAAAATCACGTAAAGTTCCGCCCCTAAAATTAAAGGCAATTTCGTCTTTGCCTACAGTAAATGAATAATTGCCGCTTTCAACCTTGAATTTGCTGTCCAGGGGGGCGGAAAGGAAACGGTCGGCCTGAGCGGTCTGTTTTACCGTAAAATAGCGCTCCTGTTCTACCGCTTCCCGTGTGGCGGTGCCGGTAATGGCAAGCTCGTCTGAAGAATTTACAATACGATCGTTAAAAGGATTTTGAAACGAATACAGCATCCTGGCGCTGTCCCTTAAGGCGCTCATACGCCTTCCTACATCCTGCCAGTAAGTCTTATTGGTTTCGAGGCGCTCTACATTTTTTTCGGCGCGATCCTTGGGAAGGCGTTCCACCTTCATCAGATCTTCAATGAGTTTTTCTGAATTGAACCGGCTTTTTACGCCGGGTATATAAATATCAGACATGATTCCCCTGTCCGGCCCCTCCCGCCTTAAGGCAGTCTAAACACGCTCATCAAACAGAAAGCCTATAGTCTCCTTTATGCGGTTATGGAGCCTTTGAAGTTCCTCAGGCGGAAGTACCTTAATCACCTTATCGGTTTGGCTGTCGATAACCTTAACGAGGATTTGTTGTGAATCATGATCCACAAAAAATTTCAACTTGCGATTAAAAGCAAGGCTTACCTGTTCCAATTCTTCGGTAGCCGCCCTAATTTCTTCGGAACGAACTTGGCCGTCTTTTTTTCCCGGCAGGTTTGCTTCAAAATTATCCAGTGCAACGGCAGCCTTTTGATTGGCTTCCGCCCGCGCTTTAAGCGCAGCCCTTTCCTGCGGGAGTTCCTGGGCAACAGGAGCTATGCCGCTTCCGGCTGATAAAGCCGTGATTTGCATACTCATGGTATACCTCCCTGTAATAAACACACTTTTGGGTAACAAAAATGCAAAGCCCGTCATCCTTGACAGGCGTCATCGTCAAAAGAGGGCAGGGAAGCGGCGCGCTCTTTCTCTGCCCCGCGCTTGAAAGACGACGTCCAGCTGCCTCTCTCGCGCTAATACATAAGGCGCTTAACCTGTTATTTCAGCTTACGGCTTTGGCCTATGGCTTTAGCCTAATAGCTGCAATACAGATTGGGTGCGCACGTTGGCCTGAGCCAGCATGGCGTTCCCCGCCTGACTAAGGATGGAATCCTTAGTATAGTTGACCATCTCCGAAGCCATATCCACATCCCTTATTCGGGATTCGGCGGCCTGAAGATTTTCGGCTGCAATGGCAACGCCTTCTGCGGCCATTTCAAACCGATTCTGATAAGCGCCTAAATCGGCCCGTTGTTTTGATACCTGTCTAAGGGCACTATCAATGGAACCAATGGCCGCGTTAGCCTCTTCGGGGGTGGCAATGGAGAGAACTCCCGCTTCCCCCTGGGTGGTTTGCAAGCCAAGAGCTGTGGCGGTCATGGTGCCCACATAGATCCTTTCGTTCTGATCCATATTGGCCCCAACCTGAAGCTGCATAATCCTGTTGGTCGCGGAATCCATGGCAAAAGCACCCGTTAAAAGATTCATGCCGTTAAACTGGGCATGGCTCGCAATCCGGTTAACTTCGTCAACCAGTTGGGATACTTCTACCTGAATCTGCATCCTGTCCTCATCGGAATAAATACCGTTGGCGGACTGAACTGACAGCTCCCGGAGGCGGTGAAGGATGTCCTGAGTTTCCTGCAGGTAGCCTTCTGTTGCCTGAATGAATGACACGCCATTTTGAATGTTCCGCTCAGCCTGATTTAAGCCCCGGATTTGGCTCCGCATTTTTTCGGAGACCGCTAACCCGGAAGCATCATCGCCGGCGCGGTTAATCCGCTCTCCGGAACTAAGCTTTTCGATGCTCTTTGCGACCGCCGCACCGGTTAATCCAAGCTGGCGATCGGCGTATAAGGCGCTCATGTTGTGGTTAATAATCATATTATCCTCCTTGCGCAGTATGCTTTGGGCTGTCCGTAGCCCAAGCCATACTCCAGGGTGGGGGAGACCGGTACAGTTTCGCGCCGCTGCGCCGGAAACCTCCTCCTGGGGTACGAAACGATTTTTGAAGAGGGAAAACCCCCTTCAACAAGCGTTCCGTACCGCCCTAAAGCCGCGATATACACGACCGCGTAAGGAGAAAGATGTCAAAAAACATACCTTGGCGGATCTTTTTACAGATTTACCTGGCAGACGGTAATTTAGGGGAGCCTTCCATACACGAGTACGGACAAAACCCCCTTATAATTACCTTCATAGTTACATTATACGACTCTACTGGAGAAGTTGCAAGACCGAAGTTGTCCTCTGGTTTGCCTGTGCCAGCATGGCTGTTCCGGCCTGGCTTAGAATCTGATCCCGGGTATATTCAACCATCTGGTTGGCCATATTGGTATCCCGAATTCTGGATTCCGAAGCCTGGAGGTTTTCGGCGCCAATGTCGATGCCCCGTACCG
>JAIRLQ010000138.1 GCA_031259345.1 Treponema sp. | reverse complement strand
GGGAAGATATACAGGCGTTTGTCGAGGCGGAAACCGATACTGATCCCAGCCTGCTTGCCCACGCCTTGGGCGTTGCGGCCAAAGCGCGGGGTATGCTGGCGGTCTCCCGTGATACCGGCGTCGATCGCGCCGGCCTGTACCGCTCCTTTGTAAAAGGAGGCGATCCGCGTATCAGCACCTTTGATAAAGTCGCGCGATCCATGGGCTATCATCTTACCCTTGCTCCCCTTCCAAAATGAAAAGCCGGCATTTCCCCCATACGGAAAAATCCGGCATTTTTAGCGCGCCTATTCTTCGATAGGCTTACAGACATCTACCCATTCCCTGCATTGGGAATATTCGGTCAATTCGTCCATGGTAAGCTCTATGGCGGAATTGCCGCTGCCGCAGGCGGGATACACCGTTTGAAAGCGTTTCATCGAAACATCAAGATATACCGCTACGCCTATGGGTAACGCAAAAGGACATACACCACCTACAGCGTGTCCGGTTAAAGCAAAAGTTTCTTCGGGGTTTAGCATTTTTGCTTTAAAGCCAAAATAGTCCTTAAACTTACGGTTATCCAGCTTCATGTCCCCGGCGGTTACCACGATAAAAGCCCCGCTTTCGGTTTTAAGTGAAATGCTTTTTGCAATCCGCGCCGGAATAACACCCAAAGCGGCGGCGGCAAGAATAACCGTAGCGGTAGATTCTTCCATTACAATGATGTCTTCATTCCGGTTCCACCGGGCAAGGTATTGCCGTACCGCTTCTATAGACATAAGCCCCTTCCTATACCAATCAACAACCCCGCCGCGAATCAATTAAAAACCAATACCGCACTGCCGCCTGAAGAATCTTTGCATGAAAGCTCAAGCGTACCGCCTTTTAACGCCCAGTTGGTTACCGTTTCAAGGTAAGCAAAATACTCCCTCTCGTTTAAACCTTCGGGCTCTTTAATGCCCATCATTAATGTGGCGGCGGCGGGACCCATGCGTAAAGAAAAGCCTTCCCCGGCTATAAAGGGGGCAGTATAGCGGTTTGGAGCGCCCATACCCATAGCCATAGCCCTTTCGCCGTCAAATCTAATGCTATACACCCCGGCCATGTTATCTTCCGCAAGCTTCTGCCTGTCCATTTTGATACTTCCCCCGGCTGTTTTTACCTCCGACAACAACCAGTCCTTACCTGTTATATCGCCAAAAGACGCCGCTTTGGCAGACGCGCCGCCTGCATATAAGGCGATTAGTCCCGGGGTAAGCAAAAGATAGAGAACTATCACATGTTTTTTTACCGAATTTTTTTTAATTTTTTGCATACTTTTCTCCTTGGGATATAGTATAATCAAAATATAAGATCTTTTAAAGGCTATAGAGCAGTATGGGGTTTCAAATGGAGTTTCAATATGTATTTTGATTATTACTATTTGGTTCTGGTAGTTCCAACTTTGATACTTTCCCTTATAGCCCAGGTAATGGTAAAATCAGCCTTTTCAAAGTATTCAAAGATACGCTGTTCCCAAAACATAAGCGGCAGGGATGCGGCGGCGCTCCTTATGCGGAAAAACGGCATTGACGATGTGGCAATAGAACCCGTCCGGGGTTCCCTTACGGATCATTACGACCCGGGGGCCAAAAAACTGCGGCTTTCCGAATCTGTCTACGCCACCCCTTCCATCGCCGCCGTCGGGGTGGCTGCCCACGAGACAGGGCACGCCATACAGCATGCAACACACTACGGCCCCCTGGCTTTGCGGAGTACTCTGGTACCGGTTGCCAATATAGGTTCGTCCTTTGGGCCTATTCTTGCCATTGGCGGGATCTTTTTTTCGCTCCCCTTTTTAATCAATATCGGGATTTTACTTTTTGCCGGAGCCGTGTTATTTTATATTATTACGTTGCCGGTGGAATTTAACGCCTCCACCCGGGCGCTGGCAATACTGCGGCGTGAAAATGTGCTGACTCCGGCGGAACTTTCGGGGGTACGGAAGGTGCTTACTGCCGCGGCTTTAACCTATGTGGCTTCCGCACTAACAGCTATCGCAAGCCTTTTAAGGCTTATACTTATAAGTCAAAACCGGCGGCGCTAAAAAACGGAGATTCAATCACAATGAACAAAAAAATAATAACAAAATCAACCACTTCCGCCGCAGAGCGGATGAGGCATGGAACCGCGTGCGAATCAAGGCTTCTCATGTTGTTCGTTTTCTTTTTGATTTTAAGCCTTCCCGCGTTTGGCCAGAAAAAAGTTGCCCTAATAATCGGGAATAGCAGTTACCGCCAGGGCAAAGGCCTGTTTACCCCTGACAACAACGCCAATGACGTAGCCCAGGCGGTGCGTTCCCTGGGTTTTACGGTGCAGACAATCATAAACGGCCGCTATGAAGAGATGATCCGCGGGATCGATGTTTTTGGACGCCGGACGCTGACCGCCGATGAAGCAATCTTCTTTTATTCCGGCCATGCGGTATCGTATAACGGCAAAAATTACCTGGTTCCTGTAGATGTCGATTTTGCTATACCGGACGCTATACCCGAAAGCTGTGTCGAAATTTCACGGCTGTTTAAACGCACCGGCGCCAGGGCAAACGCGTTTTTTCTCGATGCCTGCAGGGAGCAGCCATTCAGCGGAGGCTCCGAACTCTACAATCTGGGGCTGGAAACAGAACTGCCCGGCCAGTCCCTTATCCTTTATGCCTCTGATCCGGACGTACCGGTCCAGGATGGCGCCGAACGGAACAGTGTATTTACCAGGCACATACTGACCAATATCCGTACCCCGGGAAAGGATATTCTAAATGTCGCGGAATTAATCTGCCAGGGCATCATCAACGAGACGCGGCTTTTACAATTTCCTACCGTATTAAGCAATATGACAAGCGGCAGGATGATCCTGGTACCAGGCTCCCTCTATTCTCCGGATTCTTCAGGCTGATCATCAATTTCCCCAGGCTCATCCACAAAGAGGTCCTGCTGGGCTTCTTCGACGGCGCTGGTTTTATCATCAGGCTCGTCTTCTTTTACAACCCTGTCTACGCCCGAAACAAAATCCGGTTTGTCAATTCTAAATATCCTTACACCCTGGGCAGAGCGCCCCATCACCCTTATGGATTTTACCTTTAACTTGATAGACTTGCCCTGGCTGGTAATACACATGATTTCTTCGTTATTCCGGACATTGACGCAGCCTACAATTTCGCCGGTTTTTTCACTGACTGTATAAATCCGCTGACCGCCGGTGCCCCTGCCATGGGAAGAAAATTCGCTGAATTCAACCCGTTTGCCAAAGCCGTATTCCGAAAGAATAAGCATTTTCTCTTCCGGATCTACTCTTAAGAGGCCCGTAAGCTCATCATCGGAGCCAAGCTTAATGCCTGTAACGCCCCGGGAGGCCCGCCCCATGGGGCGGATTTGATCCTCGCTGGTACGCAGGGCCCGGCCTTTACGGGAAATAAGCACCAGTTCGTCGGAGCCGCCTGTTAAAAGGGCGCTGACCAGTTTATCCCCTTCATCAAGCTTAATGGCAATAACGCCCCGGGTTTTGGCATTGGAAAACTCGGTAATCTGTACTTTTTTAACGATACCCCTGGCGGTGCCCATAAAGAGATATTTATCGGGTACCACGTCTTTAAAAGACACAATGGCGGCAATATCTTCGTTGGGCGAAACCATTAAAAGGCTTTTAATGTGGGCGCCTTTGCTGGTCCGGCTCCCTTCGGGGAGTTCGTGGACTTTCACATAATACGCCTTGCCGGCGCTGGTTATAAAGGTAATGTATTCATGGGTTGAAGCCACAAAAATCTGTTCCACAAAGTCATCGTCGGCAAGCTTGGCGCTCTGCATACCCTTGCCGCCCCTGCCTTGGTTTTTATATGCGGAAACAGGCACCCGCTTTACATAACCCATGTTAGAGATGGTGATCATCATCTCTTCTTTTTTGATAAGATCTTCAATATTGATATTTTCAACTTCTCCGGCGACAATTTCGGTACGCCGGGCGTCACCGTAACGCTCGGAAATACTGCGGGTTTCGTCTTTAATAACCCCCAAAAGTTTTGCGGGATCTGCCAAAAGAGATTTGTAATGGGCAATTTTTATTTTTAGTTCCGCCAGTTCGGCTTCGATCTTTTCAATTTCCAGACTGGTAAGCCGCCCAAGCTGCATCTCTACAATGGCTTTGCTTTGGGCTTCCGAGAGGAGAAAGCGCTCCTGAAGCCTGGTTCTGGCATCCGCAATATCTTTGCTTTTTTTGATAACCGCTACAACTTCGTCAATATTGGCAAGGGCAATAACCAGACCTTCCAATATATGGGCGCGTTCCTCGGCCTTGCGGAGTTCGTATTTTATGCGGCGGGTAACCACCTCTACCCGGTGTTCCACAAAATACCGGATTAGCTCTTTCAGGTTTAAAACCTGGGGTTTCCCGTTGACCAGCGCCAGGTTGATAATGCCAAAGGTAGATTGCAGGGCGGTCTGGGAAAAAAGCTGGTTCAGGACGACTTTAATAATGGCGCCTTTTTTAAGGTCAATAATAACCCGAATGCCGTCCCTGCCCGATTCATCGTTGACGTATACAATGCCGTCGATTTCTTTGTCCCGCACCAGGGCGCTTATGCGCTCAAGCAAATCCTTTGGTTTTACGCCATAGGGCAGCTCGTTAAAGACAATGGTTTCTTTGCCGGTTTTTGAGGTTTCGATGGTGAATTTGCCCCGGATGGAGATTTTACCCCTGCCGGTTTTATACGCTTCTTTTATGCCCCGTCTTCCAAATATAATGCCCCCCGTGGGGAAGTCGGGCCCCTGGACAAACTTCATAAGCTCGTCGATGGTAATGTCCGGATTGTCGATATAGGCGCAGACAGCATCGCAGATTTCGCTCAGGTTGTGGGTAGGCATTTTCGTCGCCATGCCGACGGCTATTCCGTCGGAGCCGTTTACCAGCAGATTCGGAACCGCCGCGGGCAGTACCGTAGGCTCGACTTCGGACTCGTCAAAATTCGGGACAAAATCTACGGTCTCTTTATGGAGATCCTGAAGCATCTCGTCGCCGATCTTCGAAAGCCTTGCCTCGGTGTAACGCATGGCCGCCGGGGGATCTCCGTCTATCGAACCAAAATTCCCCTGCCCCTGCACCACCGGATAACGCAACGAAAAGTCCTGGCCCATGCGGACCAGGGCATCGTACAGGGCCAGGTCGCCGTGGGGGTGGTATTTACCCATGGTATCGCCGACGATACGGGCGCTTTTTTTGGTCGCTGTGTTGGGCCGCAGCCCCAGCTCGTCCATGGAGTAGAGGAGCCGCCTGTGTACCGGTTTAAGCCCGTCCCGCACGTCCGGCAAAGCCCGGGCCACAATGACCGACATGGCATAATTAAGGTAGTCAGTTTTAACTTCGTCTTCTATCGCAATAGGTATTATTTTACCCGAAGGCGCGCTCCCAGGCGCCGCTCCGGCAGTATCGGTTTTAGCCATTTCCTGATTCGATCCTTATGATAACCCTGAGGTTTTAGTCTTAAAAGTATACACGATTGGGGAGAAAAGATCGACTATGCCAGGAAGCTTTGTCCGCCCCGGACCGGATTTTTGGGAAAACCCCCAAAAAACCGGTATACCGCAAAAATGAAAGCGCCCGTTCGGTCTTAAAGGTCATTTGATTGTACAGTTTTCTTACCTTTAGCCGGACAAGAGTTTCCTTTTTTGAGAGTACCCCGGTTTCAAAAGCTATAAGCGTATTGTAAATGGTATCATTTGCGACCGGGCCATAAACAATATCGTATATCCTGCCCTTATAGATATTCCGGCGGTTTGCCATGATAAAATCAAACCAGG
>JAIRLQ010000340.1 GCA_031259345.1 Treponema sp. | reverse complement strand
GGATAGGGGCGGTATAGTTAAAGCTTTCGAAATAGACCCGGCTTTTGCCGCCCTTTTAAGGGAACTTTTTGGGGACTATAAAAATTTTACCCTTGTCGAAGGGGACGTTCTAAAAACCTGGCAAAAAGAGACGGCGGCCCTTTCGGAGTTTCCGTTTCTTTTTGGCAACCTGCCCTATAATATCGCGTCAGCTTTAATTGCGGCATTTATCGAAAATGAAATTGATTTCCCCAGAATGGTTATAACTGTTCAAAATGAAGTTGCCCTGCGTATGGCAGCCAAACCCGGCTCAAAAGAATATTCTTCCTTTTCCGTACTCTGCGCTTCAACATATAAAGTTACGCCCCTTATGCTTATTAAAGGCAGTTCTTTTTTCCCTCCCCCAAATGTTGATTCCCGGGGCGTAAGGCTGGATATTTTGCCCGGCGAAGAACGGCCCTCCAAATCCGGGCTTTTTTTCCCCCTGGTCAGGAGCCTTTTCTCTTCCCGCCGCAAAACCATAAAAAACAACCTGATTAATTTTGCCGCTTCTGTTATAGTAAAGGGGAAGGCGGAAAAAATTGCCCTCGCGGCCCTGGAAAAATGCGGGCTATCCGGTACCATGCGCGCGGAAACCCTGGGCCTAAGTGAATTTGCCGCCCTTGCCGAAACCCTGGAGAGGCTTTTAAACGATGAATAACGATGGTTTTGATATAAAAGCAGGCGTTGACCTTATTGAAGAACAAATTTCCGGCGCCTGCGCCCGGTGCGGGCGAAAACGCGAAGAAATTCGCCTTATGGCGGTATCAAAGTTTCACCCGCTTGAATCTGTGGAAGAAGCCTATAAACAGGGTATCCGTTTGTTTGGAGAAAACCGTGTGCAGGAAGGCATATCGAAATTCTCAAAATTCCGGGAAAATTTTCCCGCCGCCAAAGCGGAAGTCCACTTGATAGGCTCCCTGCAGCGGAATAAGGCCAAAAGCGCCGTTCAATTTTTTGACTGCATTCAGTCTGTAGACCGGGATCCGCTTATAGAAGAGTTGGGCGCCTTGACCGGCGAAAGAAAAACCCCTTTAATAATCCTGCTGGAATATCATACAGGGGAAGAAAGCAAAGCGGGTTTTTCCGGTTTGGACAGCCTATATAGGGGCGCCGAAAAGGCCCTGTCCTGTCCGGGGCTGTCGCCACAAGGGCTTATGACCCTGGCCCCTTTTACAGACGACGAAAAGACGCTGCGCGCTTCATTCAGGCAGCTTTACAGGGCGGCGGAAGAACTTGAAAAGCGTTTTCCCCAGGATGGCGGAAAAAAACGCTGGACAACGCTATCCATGGGTATGTCAGGGGATTTTGAAATTGCCATAGAAGAGGGATCGACGCTGGTACGCATAGGAACCGCCATATTTGGGGCACGGCATTTATGAAAAAATTAATGCTTCTTCCGGTATTGCTTTTATGTATCGCGGCAGGCCTTTCATCCCAGACTTCTGCCATAGGTGCCAACGCGACAAAAGATCCCAAGCTGATATCCGTCCAATTTGATACGACCGGTTTTCCCCAATGGGCAAAAGACCTCCGCAGGGGCGAAATTATCGCCTTTGGCTCTTTTCCGTTTGCCTATTTTTTTACCAATTTTTTTTATGATACCTACCGCTGCGCAACCCATGGCTGGGATACCCGTTATGCCCCCTGGCCTGTAAACTCATCGGACTCGGTCGAAAAGACCCAGAAGGAACAGGTTGCCGCTTTGGGAATAGCCGCCGGCGGCGCCGTTCTTATCGCGGTTGTGGATCATGTCATAGAGCGATACAAACGGAACAAAGTCCTGGAAGAAATACGCCGTCTGCCGGAAGGCACGCCGATTATAATAAGGAAGCCCCTGTACGAAAATGTCGAAACAGAAGACCGCGGCGGCCCGGTTGAAGATGGAAGCATAGAAGCTGCTCCCAAAGACGAAACAAGCCCCGCGCCCCTTACGGAGCCCCTTTCAGGAGCCCCTTAATGCCCTCTTATTCGGGAGCGGTTACAGAGGCCCCGGACGGGGGGCTCAGGCTGGACAGATATATTGCTGAATATTTAAAAATTCTTTCACGGTCCCAAATAAAAGCGCGAAAAGCGACCGCCAAAGTTAACGGAAAAGAGGTAAAAATTTCCCGGACTTTAAAAACAGGGGACTGGCTTGAACTTTCCTGGGAAGAAAGCCCCCCGGCTTGCCTTGTCCCCGAAGATCTGCCCCTGGATATTATTTACGAAGACAGCAAAATAATCGTTATAAACAAAGCCCAGGGAATGGTAGTCCACCCCGGGGCGGGTAATTTTACCGGAACATTAGCCAACGCCCTGCTTTTCCGCATTATGTCCCGGCAGGGGAAAGGGGCTTTTGTTTCCCCCGGCTCATTGGGAAATATACGGCCCGGGATTGTTCACCGGCTGGATAAAGATACTTCAGGGCTTATTGTCTGCGCTTTTGATGAAAAGTCCCACGAGTTTCTTTCCGGACAGTTTAAAAACCGGCGGGTTATTAAAACCTATGCCGCTCTGGTAAAAGGCTGCCCAAAAGAGGACCGCGGCCGGATCGAAACCGGCATACTTAGGGATCAAAAAAACAGAAAATTGTTTACCGTCTCTTCTTCCAAAGGGAAGCCAAGCCTTACTCTTTTTAGGCTTGTTAAAACCTGGGGCAATTATTCCCTTCTATTACTCCGGCCTAAAACAGGGCGCACCCATCAACTGCGCGTCCACCTTAAAGCCTTGGGAAACCCTATATTGGGGGACCCCCTTTACGGAGGGGAAATTTCGCTCAAGCCCTTTCGCCCGGCGGGGCTTCCCGACCTTACCCTTATGCTTCACGCAAAACGTCTTTCCATTGTCTTGCCGGGGAATACCGGGCTTTCCACATTTAGAACCGCCTTTCCGGAGCGGTTCAGGGAATTTATCCATGGAAATGATTAAACTTTTTGCCGCAAAAAGCGCCGGCAGCTCCGCCGGTAAAAACGGAAAGCCCGTGGTTTTAAAAGAACAAAAAGACTACCTTTTGTTGTATAAGCCCCCGCTTATGCACAGCGCTGGTGTAAAAGGAAGTGAAACAAGTCTTTCGCAGTGGTGCGCGTCCCTTTTTCCGGAAACAGCCAAAATTCACGGATGGAAAGAAGGGGAGGGCGGATTGCTTCACCGGCTGGATTATGATACCCGCGGTTTGGTGTTATTTGCCAGGAACCAGTTTTTTTTTGATTTCCTTATTGAACAGCAGAAAAAAAATCTTTTTAAAAAGGAATATATTGCCCGCTGCAAAAAGTCGGCCGAAAAAAAAGCGGGCTTCCCGCCCTTTCCTTTTAATTTGTCTTCCGCTCTTTTTCCGCTTTGCATAGAAAGCGCTTTCCGCCCTTACGGAAAAGGCAGAAAAGAAGTAAGGCCGGTTATCGCGTCTTCCCCTATAGGAAAACATAAAGAACTCGCCTTTGACGGGGGCCTTCCCTACAAAACAGAGCTTTTACAAAAGAAACAATGATCCCCGGATACCGGCGACAATTCCGGCGGTCAAATAAATTTTCGCATAAGGCTCTGCCGTGGTTTTCGCCACCAAATTCGCTGCCATCTTGCCTGGGCGGGTTTCCCGCTGTTGAACGATCCCGTTTACGGTATTCCGGGCGGCGCTTTGGAAGAAATAGACGACACTTGCCTGGCTTTGGAAGCGGCGGGCCTGTCTTTTCCCGATCCTTATTCCGGGGAAGAATTGAATTTTTTTATTTCCGCGGCAAGATAAAAAGAACCGGCGCCCAGGATAGGCTTTTTTAAATCACTCCCAATTTCAAAAGCTTTTTTTATGGCTTTTTCCGTTTCCGGAATAAGGGATACGGAACTATTAATGTTTTTTAAAGCCGATTGTTCCGCAAACGCTTTGTAAACATCTTCCGGAGCGCTTTTTTTTAAAGTTCCGGGCGAAGTAATAATAATATAAGAAAAACAGGGGACAAAAATTTCGGCTATGGAAGAAGAGTCCTTGTCTTTTGCGCAGCCAAAAAGAAGAACGCCTTCTTTGCCGTAAAGGCTGGTAAATGTTTTTGCGCATTCAAGAGCGCTTTGTACAGTATGGGCGCCATCGGCAATAAATACCGGACAGGAAGATATTTTTTCAAACCTGGCGGGAAGGGAAAAAGAAGAAATTCCTTTTTTTATAGTAGACCCGCCAATTTCGGGGCAGGCAATTTTAAGCGCCAGCGCCGCAAGGCCCGCGTTCTTGGCCTGTATTTCGCCCGGCATTGGGCTTCTAAGATCGTCAATTTTAAAACCGGCTCCCCCCGGAAGATCCAGGGCAAGATCAAAAACAGTTCCTTCCCGCGTAATTTTAATATTGTTAATAAACGCGTGTTCGGGGAAGTAGTAAAGCCGGCTCCCGGTTTGGGAAGCCTTTTTTCTAAAAACCCCAAGGGCCTCTTCGTTCTGTTCGGCCAAAATAAGCGGGCGCAGGGGTTTTATAATTCCCGCCTTTTCTCCCGCTATTTGCGCCAGGGTATTTCCCAAAATTTCGGTATGTTCTTTTTCAATAACGGTAATAATCGATACCAGCGGGTCAACTATATTGGTTGCGTCCAGCCTGCCTCCAATGCCGGTTTCAATTGCCATAAAATCGCATTTTTCCAGGAAAGCGCACAGGAAATACCAAAGTGTGGTAAGCTCGTAAAATGTAGGTTCCTCGTGGTTTTGCAAAAATTCTTCGGTGTATTTTCTTAATAAATTCCCCGCTTCGGCATAGATCTTTTCTTCAAAAAAAGAAGTTCCCAGGCTTATACGCTCCCTAAAGTCGCTTACATGGGGCGACATGAATCTCGCGGCCTTACTGTTCCCCGCTTCAAGCACGGCGGCAATCATGCCTGTAACCGACCCCTTCCCCTTGGAGCCCGCGACATGAAAGGCCGGGGCGCATCTTTCGGGATGCCCGGCTATGGCCGCCAAATTGAGCATGGTCTCCAGGCGGAAAGGGCTTCCGCTTAGATCTTTTTCAAGGTTGATAAAACGCTTAAGCCATTCAAAAACTTCCGCCGGAGCGGAAAAAGGTGTTGAAGATCCCATATAATTCATGTATATCTTATATATGGATTTAAGAAAAGCTTTTACCCCCGGGGAGCGGGTATATTTTGTCGGCATCAAAGGGACGGGTATGTGCGCCCTGGCGGAGCTTCTGCATAATTCAGGCGTTTTGGTTTCCGGCTCGGACAAGAGCGAGGTTTTTTATACCGACGCCATTCTTAAAAAACTGGGTATTCCCTATTACGAAGATTTTGACTCCGCCCATGTGGATAAAAATAATCCCCCCGTTTTAATAATACATTCCGCGGCCTACCATGCGGAAACAAACCCCGAAATGGCGGAAGCCGTTAAACTGGGCATTCCCCTCTGTAAATATACCGATGCCCTGGGAGCTTATTCGGCAATCTTTGATTCTTCCGGCATTGCCGGGGTTCATGGCAAAACCACGACTACAGCCCTTGCGGGGTGCATGATACGGGGCGCCGGCCTTCCGGCAAAAGTTCTCGCCGGCGGCGCGGTCTCAAGCTTTAACGGCCAATCAACCTTAAGCCTTGGGGATAAATACTTTGTTGCCGAAACCTGCGAATACAGGCGGCATTTCCTTGCGTTCCATCCGCGGCGCATCATTCTTACCAGCATCGAGCATGACCATCAGGATTTTTTTCCAAGCTACGAATCCATAATGAATGCGTTTCTTGATTATTGCAGGCTTCTTCCCCCGGGCGGGGAGCTTTTTTACTGCGCCGATGATGCCGGCGCCTGTGAAGCCGCCGCTTTAATGGAACGTGAAAACCGCTCTTTACGCATAATTCCCTACGGGTTTGCCTCTTCCGGAGAAGCCGGCATTGAATCCTATGAAGTTAAAAATGAATGTATTGTAATGAAGGTACGCTCTTTCCCCGAAGAATTAAGGATTCACGTACCGGGCAGGCATACTGCCTGTAATGCCGCCGCCGCCCTGGCTTTAACTTCTTCGCTGGTTAAAAATGAAGATGCGGGCCGGGGCGCTTCAAAATCCGGCGGTTGGACCGCCTGCCGGCGTAAAGGTGTGGTAGAGGCGCTGGAAGGATTTAGGGGGGCAAGGCGCAGGGCGGAAATTATAGGCGAAGCGGGGGGTATTCTTTTTATGGACGATTACGGCCATCACCCCACGGCAATAAAAAAAACGCTTGCGGGGTTAAAGGAATTCTACCCTTCCAGGCGCATTATTCTAAGTTTTATGTCCCATACCTATACCAGAACAGCCGCATTGCTTGATGAATTTGCCGCTTCTTTTATGGACGCCGATTATGTCTTGCTGCATAAAATTTATGCCTCTGCCCGTGAGGCCTATTCGGGCGGTGTTACGGGCCTTACCCTTTTTAATAAAGCAAAGGAAATATTTGGGGATAAAGTTTTCTATGTTGAAGAACCTTGCGACGCCGCGGATTTAGCCATAGAACTGCTTAAGAGCGGCGATTTATTTATTACCATGGGCGCCGGGGATAACTGGAAACTAGGCAGGAGGCTGATTTGTTTAATGAATGAACATATATGTTTGTTGAATAAACAAACAAAAGGAATACAGAAGCAATGAGAAGTATGACCGGCTATGCCTATAAAGAAAAAACCGGCTCTTTGGTTACGGTTTCTGCGGAAATAAAATGCTATAACAGCCGTTTCCTTGATCTTCAAATATCTCTTCCGCCCCGGCTTTCTTCAATGGAATCCTGGATTAGGGAATATATGTCTTCGCGTTTTTTCCGGGGAAAAATTGAAGTAACAATACGTTTTAAAGATCATAATCCCGGGGTAACGGTACAGATTAATACCGAAACAGCCAGGGCTTACGAAAAAGCCATACTGGGATTGGCAGCGGCCCTCAATCTGGAAGAAAAACCGTCACTTGGATTGATATTGGGTTTTGAAGGGGTAGTGGAAACAGAAAGTGCGCGGGATGAAGAAAAATGGAAAGCATGCCTTGAGCCTGTCCTTTGCGAAGCCGCGGATCAGGCGGAAGCGGAAAGAAACCGGGAAGGGGCCCACACCGAAGCGGATATACTTTCCCATTTGGCTGTTTTGGAAGAATGCGTCAAAAAAATTACAGTCCATGTTCCGGAAATGGAAACAACAATCAAGGAAAATTTAAAAGAACGCTTTAGGGAACTTTTGGGGGATAAAATAGACGAAAATCGTATCCTTGCGGAAACCGCGGTTTTACTGGTAAAAACCACCGTTTCAGAGGAACTATCCCGGCTCAATTCACATCTGGCCGAATTTCGCGCGGAAACAAAAAATAATCCCAGTCCGGGCAAAAAACTTGATTTTTTATGCCAGGAAATTAACCGGGAAATAAATACAATTGGGTCAAAATGTTCAATTATTGAAGTAAGCAGGGCGGTTGTGGAAATGAAAAACGCTTTAGAAAATATCAGAGAGCAGCTAAGAAATGTTGAATAACAAAAAATTAAGCCGGGTTAAAATAGCGATTTCCGGGAAGTCAGGCTGCGGCAATACCACTGTAAGCCGCCTTTTAGCCGGCATGTTGAAACTGCGCTTTATCAATTTTACTTTCCGCAGTCTGGCGCTGGAAAAAGGCATTGAATTTAATGAGGTGCTAAAGCTTGCCGCAAAAGACGATTCCTGGGACAAAGAAGTTGACTTGAGGCAGGTAGAAATGGCCCGTGAAGACGGAGGCTGCGTCCTGGGGTCGCGCCTTGCAATTTGGATGCTTCCCGAGGCCGACCTGAAAATATTTCTTAATGCCAAGCTCGAAACCAGGGCTATGCGTATACAAAGGCGCGAAGGCGGAAGCCTTGAAGAAATCACCGCCTTTACCAAAAACCGCGATGAACAGGATCATGGGCGGTATCAACGGATCTACAATTTGGACAATAATAATTATTCTTTTGTTGATCTTGTTATCGACACGGATGATCTAAGCCCTGCCGAAATTGCGGAGAAGATTATAGCAAAATTAAAAGAGAAATGCGCTTTAATTCTATAATCTATAGCCATTACGAAAAAGAGGGGCGGATTCTTCCCTGGCGGGAAAATACCGAACCCTGGGGCGTGCTGGTTTCGGAATTTATGCTCCAGCAGACCCAAGTTTCCCGGGTTGAGTCCTATTGGAAATCCTGGATGGAAAAATGGCCAACCCCTGCCTGCCTTGACAAGGCATCCCTGGAAGAAGTCCTTGAAGGCTGGAGCGGGCTTGGGTACAACCGCCGCGCCCTTTATCTAAAGGGCTGCGCCGGTATTATTACAGACAATTTTGGCGGGGAAGTCCCCAAAACTCAGGCGGAGCTGCTTCGTCTGCCCGGAATTGGGCCGTATTGCGCCGGAGCAATATGCTGTTTCGCATATAATTACCCCGCTGTTTTTATAGAAACAAATATCCGCTCGGTAATGCTCCACTTCTTTTTTCCGGGGCAGGAAGGGGTAAAAGACAAAGAGATAATGCCCCTGCTCGAAAAACACATGGACAGGAAAAATCCCAGAAAATGGTACTGGGCACTGATGGATTACGGCGGGGTCCTAAAAAAGCATGCCATAAACCCCAGCCGCCGCAGCGCTCACTATACCAGACAAAGCCGCTTCAGAGGCTCCTTGCGCCAGATACGGGGAAGCCTGATACGGAGCCTTGTCCATGAAGGCCCGGCAGCCCCGGAAGATTTAAGAGAACGCCTTGACGTGGAAGCAAACAAAGAAGAATTTTACCGGGCTCTTATAGCGCTGGAAAAAGAATCCATTGTAGCCGAAAAAAACGGAGTCTACCGGATTAAAAACAGCTAGCAGTTTTGTTGCGCTTCGCGCATAAAACAGAAATAACATGACCATTTGGCATGTTATTTCCTATTGCGTAAGCAATTAAAATAAAATGCCGCGCATTTTCGTGCGTGGCTTCTAACGCAGTTCTGAAACCAACTGCAGAAGTTCTTCGGACTTGTGCAGCAGTTCCTTCAGTTCTTCGTCAACCCTTGCGATCTTGCTGCCGTTATCTTCGGCAATACCGCTTACATCGTTAACCAGGGATGTGATGGCCCTGCTGGATTCCGACTGTTGTTCCACCGATTCCGCAATGGCCTGAACCTGGTTCATAACATCCTTAACGATGGCCTGGGCTTCTGTAAGGGAGGAGGCGGTCCGGCTGGAAAGTTCCGTCACATGGGCTATGGATGATACCGCGTTATCCATACCGGAAATATTTACCTCTGTCAGTTTCTGCATTTCCTTGATGGAACTTTCCACTTCATGGGCGGCGGAACGGGTTTTTTCCGCCAGTTTGCGGACTTCCCCGGCGACCACCGCGAAGCCCTTGCCGGATTCACCGGCATGGGCGGCTTCAATAGAGGCGTTCATGGCCAAAAGGTCGATTTGGGACGCAATATCGGTGATGACATTCATAATATTTCCGATGGTATCAGACTGCTGTCCCAGTTTCCTGATGTTTTCGGTAAGGTTTCCGGTTATGGCGTGGAGTTCTGCCATAGCTTGGCCCGATTCCTCCGCCATGGATACGCCTGATTCAACCTTTTGATTGGATTCTTCGGATTTGTCGGCGGCGGTTTCGGCGCTGATGGTAATACGCTGGACCCCCGAACTAAGCTGTTCCATGGCGGAAAGGATTTCATTGATCCTTTCGGTTTGAGTATTACCTCCGGTTTTTACGCCGTTGGTATTGTGGGAAACGGCGCTTACCGTACCTTCCACTTCATGGGCGGCATTTTCAACCTTGCCGGCTATTTCCAGGATCTTGGCGGCAGTTTTTCGCGCTTCTTCCGCCTGGGTCAGCGCTTCGGCTTCTTTGGCTTCCACCGCGTCAAAGTTGGCCTTTAGGTTTTGCGCCATAGTGAGGAAGGACTTTTCCAGGGTTGTAATTTCATCATGCCCTGATGGGGTGATGGAAAGCTGCATGTTCCCCGCGGCCAGCTCTTTCGCCGCCTTGACGGTTTCCTTCAGGGGCTTGCTGATGGATCTAAGGGTAAATATACAGAGGGGGCCCAAAAGAACCAGCACCACAATAATCAAAACAATGATAATAGCGGCCATCCGCCGGGCAAGTTCCGCATTCTCCCGTTCATGGATAATGTTTTTGGTGGTGTCTATGTTATCAATATAGATCCCTGTGGATATCCAGATATCGGTGCCGGGAATGTACTCCACATAGGCAAGTTTGGACACCTGTTCCATGGACGGGGGCTTGGGGAAAACAAAAGAGACAAAACCGCCGCCTTTTTGGGCATTTTCGTAAAGATTTCGCACATAATAGACCCCATTGGCGTCGGCCGTGTTCCCCAGATCTTCCCCTTCCCGCTGGGGCAGGGTGGGGTGCATGAAGATGACTGTACCAATGTAGGTATAATAGTAACCCGACTGGTCTTCTTCAAAGCGGTAATCCTGAATATAGGATTTAATTATATCGTGCTGCTCCTGGCGATCCTCAACCCCTTCAAGGGCCTTGCCAAGGGCAATCGCCATAGTTTGGGTCCCCAGCCGGATCTTTTCCCGCTGACCGTTCAGCATCACTTCTTCAATATCGCGAAGGCCCGATTCTTTAATGTGATTGGCGGTAAAATAAATGCCGGCTATGAGGGCTGCGATGGATAAAACCAGAATGACGATTATGGCAATAATCCTAGTTCCGATTGAAAAATTCCGTAGCATAAGTCTTCCTGTTTTTTATTCGTGCCGAAGGGTTTAATACCCCGCCCTTCAGGGCGGTTAAAAAGGTACTAAACCCCTGAGTGCAACCACCTCATGAGAACAACAACCTCGTCCTTCAGGGCGAGGTTGTTGTTTGGCTGGTAAGCGGTTACAAGAAGCGGCTGATGGGAGTCGAACCCACGTCTTCAGCTT
>JAIRLQ010000279.1 GCA_031259345.1 Treponema sp. | reverse complement strand
CGTTTCCCCAAGTACCCGCCCGGGAATAAAAAAACCGTCCGCAGGGGAATCTTTTTTTGGATCCACAAGCGGACGGCCATTAGCCCATGCCTTAATTTCAAAGGCATTCATCAGGGCATGCTCACACTGAGCAACTATTAATTAACCAATCTCATTCCCGCCAAAAGGCAGGCTTTTACATGTAACTCTAATTTCTTTAAACCAGCCGGCCTTTTCAAACAACCGGCTCCATCACTTCAGGCGGATTTTCCATAGGCCCTCCCTGCCAAAACTTTATACCCGCTAACCCATATATTCAGCGGTTTCCAAATTGATCTCCTGCTTTAAATATAGACCGTTATTTAAAAAATGCAAGGGAAATTCAAGAAAAAATAAAAAAAACAGTCGTTTTAAACCGCGGTTTACAAGGCCCAAAAGCTAACCAAACTTCCCCCTGGAAACTAACTCACCCATCAGGGCGCCAAGGGTATCCGGATTTATCTCTTCCGAAACTTCTTCCAGGGTTTCTTTAATGTCTTCCCAGTCTTCATCGTCCAGGCACATCAAGCCATCATGCTCACCCAGAAAAAACGCCGCCAGGGCGCCTATCTTTTCAAGAGAGCCATTACGGCAGCGTTCCAAAGTCCGGTAGAAAATGTCCTCCGCGCTTTCCCTGCCGGCAGCTCCGCCGCCCAGGACGGGTCCGGTAAGGGAAACAAAAGTTTTTGCGATATAGGCGGCGCTTTTTTTGTCAAGGCTTTCGCCCCTCTTAAGGGAAAGGGAACTTCTTTCAAGGCCGGCGCAAAAATGATCGATAGGACGCAAAATGTCATTCCTTAGACTTTAGCCAAAAGGTTTTAGGTCTAAGCGCTAAAACCCTTTGGCGGTTTAAGAATTTCGGCCATGACCATAGCCCGTTTTAAAGGCGGAAGATAATCCAGCCGCTCCCCAAAGCCCGGCGCCGCCTTCCCGGGCCGCCGGGAGACATCCTGTTTTCCGGCCGCCCCCGCCGGGGCCGGAATGGGCTCCTCTGTGGACATGGGGCCGGCAGTCCCCGTAAAGGCAGGAACCGTAAAAGCCCCGGCAAAAGACGCGGCAGGTTTCGGCGCCGCAGACGGAAAAGGCGGCGTGTTTTCTTTATTGTCATCCTCGTCTTTTTCGTAGCTTCCGCCGTACTCTTCTTCATCGTCATCCTGCTCATAAACAGCTTCTCTTATACGCCGCTGTCTTTCCTCCTCGGCCTCCCGCTTCCGCCGCGCTTCGACAACACGCAGCCCGATGAAGATTGCTACGGGAATTAGTACAAAAACATTTTCAAAAAGAAAGTCAAACACCGCTTCTCCCCAGGCAGAGACCGCCGGCGGCCGGCGGCCTGTGCCTGTTTTACTCTACTTACCTTCGTTACCGATAGAAGCGCGCATATCCGTGTCGGCCTGAATATTCTTAAGGCGGTAATAATCCATCACACCCAGGTGGCCCGACTTAAAAGCTTCGGCAATAGCCAAAGGAATTTCCGCTTCCGCAAGCACTACCTTGGCGCGGTTTTCCTGCACCAGGGCTATCATTTCCTGCTCCTGCGCCTGGGCAGCGGCGCGGCGTTTTTCGGCCTCCGCCTGGAAACGGCGCGTATCCGCCTCGGCCTGGTCGGCCTGGAGCTTGGCGCCCACATTGGCCCCCACATCAATATCGGCAATATCAATAGAAAGAATTTCGAAAGCCGTTCCGGCGTCCAGGCCCTTATCAAGAACCCGTTTGGAAATAGTATCCGGGTTTTCCAGCACCGCTTTGTAAGATTCCGAAGAACCTATGGTAGTAACAATACCCTCCCCTACCCTGGCTATAATCGTCTCTTCCGTAGCACCGCCGACCAGACGCTCAATATTGGCCCGAACGGTTACCCGGGCCTTTACCTGAAGCTGTATGCCATCCTTGGCTACCGCGTCAATGGTATTTTTGCCTTTTGAGGAATCCGGGCAGTCAATAACCTTGGGGTTTACCGAAGTCCGCACCGCTTCCAGAACATCCCGGCCCGCAAGATCGATAGCCGCGGCCCGCTGGAACGGCAGAGGAATGTTGGCTTTATTCGCCGCTACCAGCGCCCGGCTAACTTTCATCACATCCCCCCTGGCAAGGAAGTGAGTTTCCAGCATATCGCTTTCTACCTCTATCCCCGCCTTGGTAAGCATAATCCGGGAATCCACGATTATTCCGGCATTCACATGACGAAGCCACATGCCGATAAGCTTGCCCATACCCACATAAGCCCCGGAAAGGAGCGCCCTGAACCACAATCCGAAAAACCGGAAGAACAGAATAAGAAAACCCAGGGCAACAAACCCCACCAGCACCAACAAAACCAAAGAACCTAAATTCACAATTTCCTCCTATACTAGTCGCACGGTAAGCCGCTTACCGGTAACTTTAGTTACTTTTACACCCCGCCCAGGCTCAACAAAAACCCCGGCAGCCTCGGCGTCATATACCTCACCGTCCAGCTCTACCCGGCCCGAAGGCCTTAGGGTAGTTACGGCAATGCCGATTTTACCAACCAAAGGCGACGCCGGGACCCCGCCCTCCCCGGAACCGGAAAAATCATCCGCCGTACCCGCAATAGCGGTTTTAAGGGTAAACCTGTCGAAAATCCGTATACGGGGCCCAAGCAAGGCAATAACCGCAATCCCGGTAACGGAAGCTATAATACCCACAAAAACAACCAACGCGTTCCTGCCAAACAAAGTCCATTCCCAATCAAACCGGGGTATTACAAAATCCTGCATGGAAAAGAGCAGAGAAAGGCCTATAAGGATAAAACCGCCAATACCCACAATGCCGAACCCCGGAATTATAAAAAGCTCCGCCGCCAAAAGACCTATACCCACAATAAAAAGAATAATCTCAAGGGAACCGACTTTGCCCAAAAGCGCCCCGGAACCGAACACCACAAGAAACGCGAAAATAGCGCTTAATCCAAACACACCAAAACCGGGGGTATTGATTTCGAGGAAGATCATTACCAGCCCCAGAAGTATAAGAATAACCTGCACCGGCCCGGAAGTAAAAAAAGAAATCAGCCCATCGGCGGCGCCGGGGCGGGCGACAGTCGGCTCACCCTGGGCGCCCAGCGCGGCAAGAAGCTCGTCCTGGGTGGCAGCCATCCCGGACGCAAGCCCGTAACGCACGGCTTCCCCGGCGGTTAACGACAACAGTTTCCCCGCCGCGGAGATCTGCATACGGCGCTCTATTTCGGGCTTTCCGCCATTGGCGGCGGCCTCTTTTTCAAAGCTTTCCAGCTCCCCCAACGTCATGGCTTTTGTGGCCCCGTCTATCGAGACATCCCACAATTCCACATCACTATCCACCATAGCAAGGGCAATCCCCACCGGGTGGCCATTCCGCTCCGCAAGAGCCGCCATTTGGGAACGCACCGCCGCCACGGTTTTTTCGCCCGTCGGCTCCGTTTCCCCCGCCGCACCCGCGATTACCGGCGCCGCGGCCCCAATGGAAGTACCCGCCGCCATGTAAATATCGCCGCAAGAAAAGGCAATAAGGGCGCCGGCAGACCAGCTTACCCCCATGGAATCTTCGCCATTATTCACCCAGGCGACGGTTTTTGCGTTTTTAACGGACATAATAAAAGAAGTGATTTGCAGCGCCGAATCCACCCTGCCGCCAAAGGTATCAATTTCAAAAATAAGGTACTCCGCCCCGGCCCTTAGCGCTTTTCCGGCCTCACGCCTGACAAAGGCGGTAAGGGAAGGCTCTATATCCCCCCGTATGGGGATGATCCAGGCGCCGCCTTGTGCCGCCCCCGCCTCCCCGGCCTCTGCCCCCAGAAGGCCCGGCGGCAAAAAAACCAAAAAAAGCAAAAGCAAACAGGCCGCGCCGGTTCCGGCCATACCCCTGCCGGCCGCGCCGTCATATTGTAACTTCATACTTTATTGTAAACCTTTTTTGGAAATAAGGCTACAGGAAAACCAGGGGGGCCGCGCCGGCGGTCTTTTGGCTGCTTTTTCCAAAGCCATTCCCGAAACTAACCGAGTTTTGGGAATGGCTCATTACACTCCAATTTCAACTACCTCGCCCTGGCGATACAAAAGGTCAAAAAAGCCGGCATTATTGTCAAAATCGACAATATCAATGTCGTTATCCATTGCAAAATATACTCTTGCGCACGTTTCAAAGAATTTTCCTTTAGGAAGCCCCTTTATGCCAATATCAATATCCGATTCGTCATGGCTTTTTCCGGTAACCAATGAGCCAAACAGATAAATTGATTGACAGCCTTCGCTTTTGAGTAAATTTATGGCAGTTTCAATATCCTTTCGATATTTTTGAGGAATAGTAAGTTCCATAATTCAAGTTTTATCCGTTCATTTTTATTTTGTCAACCGGGTGTTGTATACTTTTTTATATAGTTTTCCAGCCATTTTGCCCCCATTTCGCATAACGTTCCGTCCTATGCGACGGTTTGGCGACCCGGATAAGGAAATGCTGCGCATTTCCAGTGCGGACAAAACGTGCCGGAGTAACGGCGTGGGAATGAAGCGTAGCGGAATGACCTGGCCGCTACTGCGGCGAAGCGTAAACAGGCCTGTTATGCGCAGGTTTTTTGTTTTATTCGATTTATTTCTTTAATTATTTTTTTAATACTATTTCTGTTCACACATTTCAACAGATATATTTTATTTGAAACATTTGCCAATTTTTATATCCCAACTTGACAGCAACATGGATTGTTGACAAACGGGACGGAAGATGTTAAACTCGTATTGGAAAAGTTGGGGTTGGAAAAAGATTCATCTCAACAAATAAGGAGTGAAAATGAACAAACAGGATGAACAAAACGTTGCGCAAGAGCGTGGGAAACTGGAAAATAAATTAAGCACA